>JAPFCT010000249.1 GCA_026169575.1 Faecalimonas sp. | reverse complement strand
GGAAAATCAAGAGATTTTGTTCTGAAATAGATGTAGATTTTTTAGCTACAGAAGGAATATTTCCTAAGGATAATGGATCAAATGAGCCAAGAGAATTAGCATTAACTGATCAACAATTATATGAAATCCTTAAAGAACTAGATGAAATCCGCTTTGGTAAAACTTATTTTTTTGAAAAAGATATCAATTACAATGTTTGTTGCGAAGCTCGTTACTCTTTATTTATCGATTCATATGGAGATGTATATCCGTGCAATTTGTGGTTTCATAAAATTGGAAATATCAAAGATGATAAAATTGAAGAGTTATGGAACTGTGAATTTTTAAAAAAAATAAAACAAATAAAATGGAAAGATCTTCCTATTTGCTCCAATTGTCAAAATAAGGACTTCTGTATAAGGTGTTCTGGAATTGTAGATTTAGTAACTAATAATCATTTGCTAAATGACCATTTTACATGTCGTACTGCTAAGATTAGGAAAGAAATATTTAACGAACAATTACTACAAAATGATAAAGTGATTAAATAAAAGTAATATACTAAGTTGGTATTTGAATCAAGTAGATTCATTAACCATAATTTTAATGAAGGGAGGATAATACATGAAAAAATACATAAAACCAAGTGTAAAAGAAATTGAATGTATTACAGAAAAGCCACAGACAAAACATACTAATTGTAGTGGATCAAATTAATTTTTCAGAGTAAAGAGGGGCTGTCGCTTTAACAATTAGCAAATTGTGAAGCGTCAGCCTCCTTTTGAGTTTCTTCAAATTGAGGTAAACATTCAAAGTAAGCGCCTAATAACAAAGTGCCTATAAAAATAATGAGGATGGCTTTACCATCCTCGAAGTTACTTACATTCCGCCTGTACTGCCTCCGCCCAAGGCATTAAATCATCTAGTTGTTCTGGATGATTTTGCCAATCAGTGTCTGGCATGTACAATAACAAATATTGAAGATAGGCATACACATTGAGATCATTTGCTTTAGCTGTCTCAATGATACTATATACTGTAGCTGATGCAGATGCTCCTTTTGGAGTATCTGAAAATAGCCAGTTTTTACGTCCCACTGTAAATGGACGAATAGCATTTTCGGCTGCATTGTTAGAAATGGAACATCTACCATCTAGTAGATAATTCTCCATGTATTGTTTTTGATTCTTGGCATAGGTTACTGCTTTTCCTAAAGCAGATCCTTTTAAGACTGTTAGTGTTTCAAGCCAACACCAAAAAGCCTCAAGAATCGGTTTTTCCAATTCAAGACGCTTACAAAATCTTTCTTCGGTTGAAAGCTCCACAAGTGTTCGTTCTACTTCAAACAGTTGGTTACAGTAATCGCGACCAATCTCTGCGTTAGTGAGAGCTGTTCCTGCCACTTTCTTACCAGGAATAGCCTCTACAAACTTACGTCTGAGATAAGCCCAACAACCACAACGGATGATCCCTGTGAGTTTGTTGTATCCAGAGTAACCATCTGTGTTGTGATCAAGCATTTTTGTAACACTTGTGGCTAAAAAAAATATCATAATTTACACCAATTTCGAACCGTCATCCCACTTGCTTGACATTCTGCAATATGTTGTTTCCACTGTTCCCTACGGAATTGTCTTTTCACTTGAGTAACTTGATCCACGATTCATCTCCAATCTAGAGCTGCTACAAAAACTCTAAAAACTATAACTACAAAAACTATATATAGCTTTTGCGAGATAATTATCTCATGGATCTTAATTAGATATAAGGCACTCAGTTATTGAGCGTTTACCATTCAAATGGTTCTTTCTACTGTTAATTGAGTTCAAAGCAAAATTGCTCGTGTAAAAGTGATTTTATTTTTTCAAGCTAGGGTTCTAATTTTTCGATGTGTTTTGGATATAATATTTCATAGAAATTTTTTATGGCATTTTGGTTCCAGATGGTATTCAATATGATCATGAATTCCACTGTGATGCAGAGAACCTCGGTTGATAAGAGAGGAAAAGTCTCTGCGATGAAGACGACACTGGGAATGGCGCTCTCTCCATTTGGGAACTTTGTCGGCGGGCTGCTTGGAGAAGTCTGGGATCCGAGGATGATCATGCTTGTGAGTGTCTTGCTGGCTGTTATCGTTGTGTCTGCTGTCGTGATCCATCCGACGGTAAAAGAGTTTTTAAATTATGATACGAGCTACCAGGAGTAGAATAGAAAATTAGTTTTTGTAATTTTTATCTTGAGGAAAATAAAAAATAGTTCAAGTTAGAATAAGAATCCCCGGGAAAATAAATTTTCCCTAAATATGAAAGAAATAGTTGACAATGTGAAACGGATTGTCGTATAGTAAACATAATGAATAAAAGGGAGTAGCTAGCGTTACCCAACGTTTACGATGACGTCAGGACGATGAAAATTCATCCGTATCGTAATTAAATGGCGAGACTTTTATTGCATATAACAAAGATATGCAATAAGGAGGATCGTCATTTTTTATTGCAAAGTTCTATGATCTTTTCTTTCAGGTTGAAATCTTTTTACAGATTCTGGCATAATAAAGGCAAGGTCATACAGCAGCAGGTGTCGTTGGAAGACCCTATGGTGACAGATAGAAACTTCTTCATTGCAGGATAGGAGAGTGAAACATGGACAAATTTTATCAGTTGTCGAAAGAAGAGACAAGAAAAAAGGTAAACGGCCAGCAGGAGCCGCTTACAGACCAGCAGGTCAAGGAACACCAGGAGAAATATGGAAAGAATGAGCTGGTGGAAGGAAAGAAAAAGAGTACATTTCAGATTTTCCTGGAACAGTATAAAGATTTCCTTGTAATCATTCTGATCGCAGCAGCGATCGTATCCGGATTCCTCGGGGATGCGGAGAGTGCGGTCGTTATTTTAGTCGTGATCACGATGAATGCAATTCTCGGAACTGTCCAGACCGTCAAGGCAGAACAGTCATTAAACAGCTTAAAGAAGCTGTCGGGTCCTACGGCGAAGGTACTTCGTAATGGAAATGTAATTCAGATCCCTTCAGTGGAACTGACAGTCGGAGATGAAGTGATACTGGAAGCAGGAGATTACGTACCTGCAGACGGACGTATTCTTCAAAATGCAAGCTTAAAAATTGATGAGAGTGCCCTCACAGGGGAAAGCCTTGGAGTAGAAAAATCAGAAGATGTGATCTCCGGGGAAGTTCCGCTTGGAGACCAGACCAATATGGTATTTTCAGGAAGCTTTGTTACTTACGGAAGAGGTTCTTTCCTTGTAACCGGAATCGGTATGGAGACAGAGGTTGGTAAGATTGCAACATTGTTAAAGACAACTTCTGAGAAACGTACACCTCTTCAGATCAACTTAGACCAGTTTGGACAGAAATTATCAATCATCATTCTGATCTTCTGTGGTATCTTATTTGGAATCAACGTATTCCGCGGTGATGCGATCGGAGATGCATTCCTCTTTGCGGTTGCCCTTGCAGTAGCGGCAATTCCGGAGGCATTAAGTTCTATCGTGACGATCGTTCTTTCTTTCGGTACACAGAAGATGGCAAAAGAACATGCGATCATCCGTAAGCTTCAGGCAGTAGAAGGACTTGGAAGTGTATCTATCATCTGTTCGGATAAGACGGGAACTCTGACACAGAACAAGATGACCGTAGAAGATTACTATGTAAATGAGAAGAGAATCCCGGCAGCAGAGATCGATCTTCAGAAGAAAGAGCAGAGACAGCTGCTGGATTACAGTATCCTCTGTAATGATTCTACCAATGTAGATGGTGTGGAAATCGGGGACCCGACAGAGACAGCTCTGATCAATATCGGAACAAGACTCGGAGTCGGAACGCTGGATGTCAGAGAGGCATATCCGAGAAAGACAGAAATCCCGTTTGACAGTGACAGAAAGTTAATGTCAACAGTCAATGAGATGGGCGGAGAGCGTATCATGATCACAAAAGGTGCTGTGGATGTGCTCTTAAACCGTATGGCTTACATTCAAAAAGGAGATGGTGTCTGCCCGATCACAGATGCTGATAAAGCTGCGATCGAAGCGCAGAACCAGGAATTCTCAAGAGGCGGACTTCGTGTGCTTGCATTTGCATATAAGAAGATGGACACAGACAGAGATCTTTGTCTGGAAGATGAAAATGATCTGATCTTCCTCGGTCTGATCTCTATGATGGATCCTCCGCGAGTAGAGTCGGCAGATGCCGTTGCAGAATGTATCCGTGCAGGAATCAAACCGATCATGATCACAGGTGACCATAAGGTGACAGCGGCAGCGATCGCTAAGCGGATCGGTATCTTAAAAGACGAATCAGAAGCATGTGAAGGCGCTGAGATTGATAATTTATCCGATGAAGAGTTAAAAGATTTTGTAGAGCATGTGTCAGTATATGCACGAGTTTCACCGGAGCATAAGATCCGTATCGTGCGTGCATGGCAGGAAAAAGGAAATATTGTATCGATGACGGGTGACGGTGTCAACGATGCTCCTGCATTAAAGCAGGCAGATATCGGTGTGGCAATGGGAATCACCGGAAGCGAGGTTTCCAAAGATGCGGCATCTATGGTACTGACAGATGACAACTTTGCAACAATCATCAAGGCAGTAGAAAACGGACGTAATGTCTATAAGAATATCAAAGGTTCCATCCAGTTCCTGTTATCCGGTAACTTCGGTGCGATCCTTGCAGTATTGTATGCATCTATCGCAGGACTTCCGGTTCCGTTTGCACCGGTACACTTACTGTTTATCAACTTGCTGACAGACAGTCTCCCGGCGATCGCACTTGGTCTGGAACCGCACACAAAAGATGTTATGAATGAAAAACCTCGTCCGATGAACGAATCGATCCTGACAAAAGATTTTCTGATCAAGATCGCGACAGAAGGTCTTTCTATCGGCGTAACAACAATGATTGCATTTTTAATTGGATTTAAGGGCGGCGATGCAGTGCTTGCAAGCACAATGGCATTTGGTACTCTTTGTACAGCAAGACTTGTTCATGGATTTAACTGTAAATCCGACAGACCGGTCATCTTCAAGAAACAGATGTGGAACAATATTTATCTGATCGGAGCATTCCTTCTTGGATTGGTATTGATCACAAGTGTATTGATGATCCCGGCGCTGCACTCTGTATTTAAGGTATCTACACTGACGATCCAGCAGTTACTGATCGTATATGGTCTTGCAGCTGCAAACCTTCCGATCATCCAGTTATTAAAATGCTTCCGTAAGAAATAGAAGGGAGTTCAATGAACTTAAACAACGAGTCAATTAAAAAAATCCGCGGACTGATCTTATTCACAGCGTTGATCGTGATCGGTCTGTGGAAGTATGAAATTGTTCTGGATGCGATCCGGTTTTTGCTTCATATCGCTTTTCCGTTTATTCTGGGAGGCGCGATCGCATTCGTATTAAATGTTCCGATGAATTTTATAGAGAAAGTACTTTTCTCCAATAAGCTGGTGAAAGATAACAAGATCGTGCAGAAGATTAAAAAACCGTGCAGTTTAGTCTTGTCTATCATGCTTGTACTTGGTATTATCTTTGTTGTGATCTTCGTTGTATTCCCGCAGCTAGGAAATACGATTTTAATGCTTGGAGAAAGTATTAAAGTATTTATACCGAAATTCCAGATGTGGGCAGAAGATTTATTTCAAAACAATACAGAGATCATCGAGTGGATCGAGACGATTGAATTTGACTGGGATAAGATGATCCAGAGCGGGATTGACTTTTTCCGAAATGGAGCGGGAAGTGTTCTGAATACGACATTTGCGGCGGCAAAAAGTATTGTGAGTGGACTGACGACCTTCTTTATTTCAGTTGTATTTGCATGTTATATCCTGCTTCAGAAAAAGAAGCTGACGGTTCAGATCCATCAGGTATTATATGCATTTTTGCCGGAGAGAAAGGTAAAGACGGTTCTTGATATCTGTTCTCTGACTTACCGCACATTTTCCAATTTCCTGACCGGACAGTGTATGGAGGCAGTTATTTTAGGAACAATGTTCTTTATCAGTATGAGTATTCTGAGAATGCCATATGCGCTTCTGATCGGCGTGCTGATCGCATTCACAGCGCTGATCCCGATTTTCGGGGCGTTTATCGGATGTGTGATCGGAACTTTTCTGATTCTGATGGTCAATCCGATGCAGGCAATTGGATTTGTGATCTTATTCCTGATCTTACAGCAGGTCGAGGGAAATTTGATCTATCCCCATGTTGTCGGCGGATCGGTCGGTCTTCCGTCCATCTGGGTGCTTGTGGCAGTCAGCCTCGGAGGAAGTCTGATGGGGCTTGTCGGAATGCTGATCTTTATCCCGATGGTTTCTGTGATCTATACATTGTTCAGAGGCTGTGTGCATGAAAGGCTGAGAAAGAAAAATATCACAGTGTTCGCAAAGAACGAGGAAAAGGAAGAGGAACATGGAACAAAGACAGAAGAATAAGGAATTTGAAATAAAAGTCAACGGAGACAGCGCAATTATTTTGCGCTGTTTTTCGTATGGAGAGAGTGCAGTGATCCCGTCGGAAATTGATGGATACAAAGTGACAGAACTTGCACCGTATGCATTTTCAGCGCATATGGATCATCCGCCGGAGGAAGAAACCGGTCAGGAGGCGCTGTGCGGAGAACGGCTGGAGGAGATCGTTCTGCCGGATACGATCGAGAAAATCGGACGGTATGCGTTTTATAATTGCAGAAACTTGAAACGATTGAAGTTTTCTACGGATATCCGGGATATCGGCGCGGGGGCATTTACCGGATGTCATCAGATCCGGGAAATGGATGTGACCGTAGTGCCGGAAAAGAGATCCTGCTTTCGGGAACTGCTGATTGAGATCGGGGAGGAGCAGGAAGTGATGTACCACTGCCCGGATGGCGATGCAAAACTGATTTTTCCGGAATATTTTGAGGAAGCGGTGGAAAATACGCCGGCGCGGATCCTCGTTACCAAGACACATGGAAGCGGGATGTGGTACCGAAACTGTATCGTGAAGAATGAACTTCAGTTTGACCAGTATGATAAGCGGTTTGCCTGGGCAGTGGAAAATGAGCGGGAGGAAGTTGTGGTGGCACTTGCATTTGCGCGTCTTTTATATCCGTACCGGCTTTCGGAGGATGCAAGAGAGCAGTATGAGAACTATTTAAGCTCGCATGTGGAAAACGTGTCAGAGTATCTTTTGAAGCAAAAGGATATGAAACTTCTCACATATTATGTGGAACATTGTATTGACAATGTGGATAACCTTCGTGTATTAATAGACATGGTGGGGATAACCGGAGAGGCATCGATGATGAGTTATCTGATGGAGCAGTATCATCAGAGATTTGCGATAAAAGAAAAAAAGAAGAAATTTGATCTGTAAAAGTGTTCTGAAAGAAAGCGGGATTCTGTTTTCAGAACGATTGAAAATAAAGGGAAACTGGCAGAAAAAAGTAGTGTGAAAAGAGAGGAGGAAGGAATGAATATTATACAGAAACAGCAGCAGAGGGAACTGGAGAAGATTGAAATCTGTATGGATATCTGGAAACAGGCGAGAAATGAACTGTATTTGTCGATGCGGTTTCTGGATGTGGCTCTGAGCCGTTTTTTCTTTCGGCCGGAGATGAATATCACCGGGATGGGGACGGATGGATTCGGTATTTATTTTTATCCGGATGCATTGATCTATCTGTATAAAAAGGACCGGATTTATATCAGCCGTGCTTACCTTCACATGATGTTCCACTGTCTGTTTGGGCATCTTAATGTCCCGGAAACAGTAGATCAGGAACTGTGGAATCTTGCGGCAGATATTACGGTGGAGTCGATCATTGACGGGCTTACGGTGCGCACGGTCAGAAGATATGTTTCGCCATACCGGAAAAAAGTGTACAAGAGCCTGCGGGAGAAGATGAATGTGCTGACAGTCGCAGGAATTTATCAGGCGCTGGAAGAAAAAGAAGCGGGAGTAGAAGAAGATACATGGATCGGCGGAGCTGATTTTGAAAAACTGCGGGGAGAATTTTTTGTGGACGATCATCAGCTTTGGAACCAGGAGCTTCCGCCACAGAAGATGATGGAACGTCAGAAAGAGTGGAAAGAAGAAAACGAGAAGCTTCAGACGAAGATGGAGACGTTTGCAAAGGAAGCATCGGAAGATGCGGAGGCGCTTGCAGAGCAGGTGCGCGTGGAAAATCGGACACGATATGATTATAAAAAGTTTTTGAGAAAATTTTCAGTATTAAAAGAGGAAATTCAGGTAGACCCAGATACCTTTGATTATATATTTTACCACTATGGGATGGAGATGTTCGGAAATGTACCGTTGATCGAACCGCAGGAGACGAAGGAAGTGCATAAGGTTGAGGACTTCGTGATCGCAGTTGACACATCGATGTCGTGCAAGGAAGAGCTGATCCGAAAATTTTTAGAGCAGACATACAGTGTGTTAAGTGAGTCGGAGAGCTTTTTCCGAAAAATCTGTGTGCATATCATACAGTGTGATGATAAGGTCCAGTCGGATGTGGTGATCCATAATCAGGAAGAGATGGAACACTATATGGAACATTTTGAAATCCATGGATTTGGCGGCACGGATTTTCGTCCGGTGTTCGGGTATGTGAATGAACTGATTGCCAAGAAAGCGTTTCACAGACTGCGCGGACTGATCTATTTTACAGATGGCTATGGAACATTTCCGGCGAAAAAACCATTGTACGAAACTGCGTTTGTATTTTTAAAGGAGGATTACAGTGATGTGGATGTGCCGGTATGGGCAATGAAACTGATACTGGAACCAGAACAATTAAGAAGGACAGAAGGTGAGACAGACTATGGATATTAAAAGAGCAAAGGAAGAAATCAAAGATTCGATCGAGGCATATTTGCTGAAGGATGAATATGGAGAATACGAGATCCCGGTGATGCGACAGAGGCCGATTTTCCTCTTAGGAGCGCCGGGGATCGGTAAAACACAGATCATGGAGCAGGTTGCGAGAGAGTGCGGGATCGGGCTTGTAGCATATACGATCACGCATCATACAAGACAGAGTGCGATCGGACTGCCGCTGATCTCAAAAAATGAGTATGGGGGAAAGGAGTATTCGGTCACTGAGTATACAATGAGTGAGATCATCGCATCGGTGTACAAGAAAATCGAAGAGACCGGACTTTCCGAAGGCATTTTATTTATTGATGAGATTAACTGTGTGTCGGAGACACTTGCTCCGGCAATGCTTCAGTTTCTGCAATATAAGACGTTTGGAAATCACGAAGTGCCAAAAGGATGGGTGATCGTGGCAGCGGGAAATCCGCCGGAGTATAACAAGTCCGTCAGAGAATTTGACATGGTGACGATGGACCGCGTGAAGAAGATTGAGGTGGAAGCAGATTTTTCCGTGTGGAAAGAGTATGCCTACCGTCAGGGGATTCATCCGGCTGTGATCTCGTATCTGACAAACAGACAGAACTATTTCTATAAGATGGAACACACGGTGGACGGCTCCTTTTTTGCGACGCCGCGAGGATGGGAAGATCTGTCAAGACTGATCCAGGTGTATGAAAAGCTTGGTAAGAAAGCGGACAGAGAAGTTGTTGGTTCTTATATTCAATCTCCTGAGATCGCAAAGGATTTTGCAAATTATCTGGAACTGTATTATCGTTACGAGGCGGATTATCAGGTTGAGCAGGTGATGGAAGGAAAGATTCCGGAAATCTTATTGAAGAAGATTTCCCACGCGTCGTTTGATGAGAAACTGAGTGTGATCAGTCTTCTTCTTGCGCGGATAACAGAAGCTTTCCGGGAAGTATTTTTGCAGGAGGCCTACGTTTCTATGCTGTTTGAGAAGCTGAAACAATATAAAAATGTGCTCAGTCAGCAAAAGAAAGCAGTGGAAGCATTTCGGGAAATTTTAGAAGAAACTTGTGAGGAACAGAAGGAAAAAGAACGTGCAAATCTGCTCATAAAATCAGAAAAGATTACCTATCGAAAAGTGATTGAGAAATTAGAAATGTATCTGAAGGTGTTGGAAGAGGAGCAGATCTCTGATGGAGAGAACGCATTTGAAAGAATCCGAGGGCTTTTTGCAGAAGAGAGAGTATCTTATGAAAAGCGGGAGGAGTCTGCGGGACAGAAATTGGAGTATGCATTTGATTTTATGGAGATTGCATTTGGAGTCAGCCAGGAAATGACAATCTTTATCACGGAATTAAATATGAATGCTTACAGCGTAAAATTTCTTCAGGAATATCAATGCGAGAGATACTACCAATACAACAAACAGCTTGTGTTTGATGAGACGGACAGAAATATCCGCAATCGGATCGAGCGGGTGGAGATGCCGCTTTAGAGAATACAAGAACGCTCCCGGACATAGAGTATACTTATAAAATAAATCTGGGGGAGAAAAAGTTGTTAAATTATCTTTGGGCAGGAATGATACTTGTGGGGATCATCTATGGGGCATTGACAGGCAGAATGGCAGATGTCACGAACGCGGCGCTGGATTCTTCCAGGGAGGCAGTGACACTTTGCATTACAATGCTCGGCGTTATGTCTTTCTGGGTGGGGCTGATGGAAATTGCGCAGCGGTCGGGGCTGATCGCTGCGGCCTCACGGAAATTACAGCCGGCAGTACATTGGTTATTCCCGGACGTACCGAAAGGGCATGAAGCAAACCGGCATATTACAACAAATATCATTGCAAATGTTCTGGGACTCGGATGGGCGGCAACACCGGCGGGGCTGATGGCAATGAAGAGCCTTCAGGAAATCAATCCAAACAGAGACAAAAGCATCGCAAGCAGAGATATGTGTACCTTTTTGATTTTAAATATTTCTTCTTTGCAACTGATCCCGATCAATATCATAGCTTACCGCAGCCAGTATGGGAGCGTGAATCCAGCAGGGATTGTGGGCGCAGGAATTGTGGCGACACTGGTAAGTACGGTGGCAGGAGTGGCATTTGCAGTTGTGATGGGGAAGAGGAAGCGTGTGTAGGAGAGGAATGTAGATAAAAATTGTAATGAATGTATAAAAGTAATTATGGAAATTAAAAATTAAGTTTTAATAGCAGGATGGCAAAATCAGTGAAAAGATTTAGTCATCCTATTATGTTGTAAAAAATGACAAAATGTATTTTAGACTTGATTTTTTGTAATACATATATTATGATTATTGTAATACAAAAAAGGAGATGAGCTTATGGGAAAACCGGGAAGACCAAAGGGGAGCGACAATAAGGAGAAGATCTGTTCGCTGCGTCTGGATGAGCAGACATTAAAGAGGCTGAATGCTTACTGCGAGCGCTTGAAAGTGGCAAAGTCAGAAGTAATCCGGGAAGCGATTGAGAGGCTTCTGGAGGAAGAACAGCATGGATAGCATCCGGTGCATTTTTATTCAATGTGCCACACCTCTGATTAGATAGAGGGGATGGCAACACTTGTCTCCGGATACGTCCGGGAAGTTGCAGCAGATTTGTATAAATCGTTTTCTGTTTTCATAAGATGATAAGAGTCTATTTATGAAAATGGAGGAGCGGATGAAGTTTTTCTTATATCTGAGTGATTTTATCGTACCTTTTGTTATTTTTTATATTGTCGGTTTTGGCATTTTAATGAAGACAAACGTCTATGAGAATTTTATAAAAGGTGCGAAAAAAGGATTTTCGACGGTCATTAAGATCATGCCGACGCTGATCGGGCTGATGGTTGCGGTGGGGGTATTGAGGGCTTCCGGATTTCTGGATTTTTTTGCGGAACTGATCAGCAGGTTTGTCGTACATATCGGATTCCCGGTACAGCTTGTACCGCTTACGATTGTAAGGATGTTTTCCTCGTCGGCAGCTACGGGGCTTGTGCTGGACATCTTTAAGGAGTATGGTACAGATTCTTACATCGGATTAGTGGCATCAATTATGATGAGTTGTACGGAGACGATCTTCTATACGATGTCAGTGTACTTTATGACAGTAAATATCAAGAAGACAAGATATACACTGGCGGGGGCGCTTCTTGCAACAGCTGCTGGGATTGTGGCAAGTGTGGCGCTTGCTGCGGCGATGTGACAGCGAAGGAATTTTAGCGATCGTGTCGCAGTTGTCTTTACTTCAGTCATAGGGAGGCAGGAGGGGAATCAGAATAAGAAACGGGGAAGATGGAGATTCCCCGTTTCGAAAAAGAGAAGTCTGATTACCTGGTGATACGACATAGGAGCCGGAATGTAAATGGAAAGCTGGCATGCAGGTAGACCAGTCGGTCTAAGGTACACTCAAAAGGCCGTGTGAGGAAGAAATACAGCCTGCATAGGCATCTGTTCCAACATGCTTTGCCATTCTGATGCAGTTTCTGAAGCTGTGTATGGCAGTGGAAGGAAGATCTGTCCGAATGGAAGGGGAAAGAGACCGTAAGTCCACGGATCAGAATCTCACACTCAGAATAACCGGCATTCAGTAGTCCGCGTATGAAGCTTTGCAGCATAAGTGTATCAGGAAAGGTAACAGAGACTCTGAACGCAGGCAGATTATCCGGGAGACAGATGCCGATGCGGAATCCGTTCAGGTACCAATGCCGTCTGCTGAGATGAAAAACGGACATGTTATGTTCTAAAAGTTCCAGAGAGAGCGGCAGTGTTTCAGATTTCTTCACACTCACGAACCGGGTGAAGCTGCGGCTGTCGGGAGATACGATGTGATCCGCACAATAGAATCCGGCGCCTCCTCCGAAATAAATTCCATATTGCCCTTTTTCCAGATGCAGGAGCCATGTTTTTCCGTTATAGTCAAAATAGATCGCAAGTGAATCGGAAAGAGAGGAAGATTGGGTGAAATTGCCCCATCTACAGTGCATGAATCCAGGTGACCTTGCATCCGCAGTGTAAGTAAAGATGTCATGCCGGGGCAGATAGGACAGGCAGGAGGATTTCAGCCACGAACGAAGGCGCGCCTGTTTTTCTTTCGGAGACAGTTCGCGAATTTGGAGAATCAGCTTTTTCTGTTTGTGATAATTTAAAATCGCGAGAAGGAAAAGCAGCAACAGCAGTAAAGGCAAGAAAGACATAAAGACCTCCCTGGAAGTATCTTATTGTATTGTATGCGCCAGAGCCGCTTTCGGTGAGGAACATTTTCTAATTTTCAATCGCATATCTGGAGACAATATCAAATGGTGCGGGGCCGACATCAAGGACTGCACGATGAAATTCTTTTTGGGAGAAATCATCTCCTTCTATTTTCATTGATTTCTTTTTCAGTTCCATAAATTCAAGATATCCAACGTAATATTTCAGGTAATTTCCCGGATCAGACAAAATCAGGTGATACACTTGCTGGATCGCATCCGTGTCTTTGATTCCATAATCAGAGAAAAAGCGAATGGTGTCAGTGACAGACCAGCCTTCATAATGAATTCCGATATCTGCAGCAGCATACAGGCCGAGAGTCAGGGAACCGTTTTTCTGAAACAACGCAGCCTGTTCTTTTGGGAGGGGACTGAGATAATAGGAACACATTTCGGCATAAGTTGCCCATCCTTCCACATATCCGCTGAAATTGAAAATACTGCGGAGCGGTTCTGTATTTTTTTCTGCAAAATAAGTTGTCTGATACAAGTGTCCCGGATAACCTTCGTGTGCGAGTGTGGTAAATAGTTTTAAGGTATCTACATTATGAGACTGATTAATATAGATAACATTTTCAGACTGGTTGTCGATAGCAGGAATCATGTAGAATGCCGGACTCAGGTAAGGCTCCATAGCTTCCGGGACATATTTTACTTCGGCAGATACTTTCGGAGGAGCAGGAAAAGCAGCAGAAGATTTCTCTGCAAGCAGATTTAAAATCTGTCCCGGCTGATTCCGGTCGATGTGATTTCTCAGAAAAATATCTGGCTGATCGTAAGTAGCTTCCGAAG
Source organism: Faecalimonas sp. (assembly GCA_026169575.1). The sequence goes on along the minus strand of JAPFCT010000249.1, from coordinate 10,984 downwards.
ATACCGGACGGGAAGCAAGATCAGGATCTTTGGAAAATAATTTCTGAATGTCGAGAAGATCGGAAGCAATCTGATCGTGGATCAGCTTCGTTATCTCAGATATGGATCTGGATGAACCGGTATCCCTTTCGACAATATAGCTGTAGTATTCTTTCCCTTCCGGAAGATAGCAGACTCCTTTTTCGTTTGTTCCCGTGCCGCGAAGATCTGAGAGCGCAGCAATGAGTGTCTCATAGGCAGGGATCACGGCATGTTCGACCATATCTTGATTTTTCTTTTGATAAGCCTCTTTTACGGCTGGAGAAAGTCCGGGGATTTTAGAAAGCCGTTCTTCAAAGGTGGATAGAAGATAGTTGGATTCTTTCATCGAAACGAAAGAACGGCACTGCTCAATGACTGCATCTACGGTACTGTCCGGGATAAACAGGCCACTGTCGGCTTTTTCTTTTTCAAATGCAATCAGGGAATCAAAATAATCCGGCGTGCAGGATAGAAGGGAAAGATAGGTGTCCACGTCGTCGATCTCATGGAACTGATATTCGGCAAGCAGTACGGGCAGTTGTGCCTGAATTCCGGTAATCTCCCCGAGCGGTTCTTCGTACAAAAGGTACGGGGCTCCCTTTAAAGCAGTGTTCAGATAGGACTTGAGTATATCGTAAGTCAGTTTATTTTCTTCCGTGAGATCTTCATAGTGGTAATGGGATAGGGCAGACAGACTATTTTCTAAAGATGCAAGTGCGCCTGCCGTATTGGCAGAGAAAGAGCCATATGTAACCGGCGCATGTGTAATGTCATAGGAAGAGGGATCTTCCAATGTATAGTGTAGCCCGATCGTGTTTGCTGCGACATCCTGACGGAACAGATCGAGGGTAAACTGGCGGAAAGCAGTGTTGGTATCAGAGGATACCCGGATGGAAGAACAGCCGGGGAAAAACAGAGAAACAGATAGCAGAAGTGCAGTAAATGAAGTAAGATATTTTTTCTTCATAAATACTCCAAAGACATTTTTAACAGTTTATGAGAAGAAAGAAGGAAAAAGACGTTGATTCAGAGGAGATGGTCAATATGGCAGGGAAAAGAAAATGGATACGGACGGTGACAGGTGCGGCAGTTATGATAGCTTTTTGCTTTTCGCTGACAGTCACAGCAAAAGAAGCAGAAATGGAACAAACAGAAGAACAGAAGATGATCTCAGATGCCATTCTTCCGGTAGCAGTGGGGTATCAGAAAGAGAGTGGGGAAGTTGTCTATTATCTGAATGGAGCCTCTTTTCTAATCAATGAAGAGGCAGTCCTCACAAGCAAACATACGGCAGTGCCGGATGAAATCCTCTTAGGAAAAATCATGCAGGAGCAGGGTGCAGAGGAACTGCAGAAGGGAGATCCCAGACTGGGGATCTATATTATGGCGGGAAGAGATCTGTTTATCCCGGCACAGCTGCATGAAAATGTACAGAGCGACCGGATGGATTTTGCAGTGTTAAATCTGTCGGTAAAGTTATATGACAGAGAAGTATTGACATTGGCAGAAAGTGTGCAGCCGACAGAAGGAATGCAGATATCCAGTGTCGGATTTCCTGAGGAAGCTTATCAGGAGAGGATTGGAGAAGAAGTAGTTCAGGAAGAAAAGGGCGGGGAAATAATTCAGCTTGCAGTGTCTGAGGAAGTTCCGGACGGAGAAAATCAGACAGTGATCGAACATAATGTACCATTGTCCGGAGTCAGTTCTGGCAGCCCGATTTTCAATGAAAGAAAGGAAGTCATAGGTTTGAATGTAGTCCGGGAGGATAGAAGACCATATGCGGTACAGATTTATCATATTAGGAAGGCGCTGGATCTGTTTGAAGTGCCTTATGTAAAAGCAGAAACGGAGATTGGAGAGGAAAGTAAGCAGGCTGAGGCAGAAGGAGCAGAATTGAGAGCAGAACAAGAAGAAACTGGAGAAAATCCATTGACAGAACCGCAGATTTCAGAGGAAGAGGAAAAAAAGGAAGATAAATCAGAAGCTGTATCAGGGGCAGTGTTACTGGCAGTTTTCGGAGGAGCCGCAGGGCTTATCGGTGCAGGTGTAGCGGTGTGGGGAATTTTCCGTACAGATACAAAAAAGGAGACAGACAAACAAGAAAGAGAATGGAAAAATGCAAAGGAACAAATACGGACGACCGAAAAGCAGGTGCCACAGATATTGAGAAGGGCAGAAGGCGGATATCCATCGGTATTTCGAAAAGAAGAGAGTGCGCCTGAAGGAGAGATTCGGAAGGAAGAGATGTGGGTGAGAGAGGGGGCAGGGGAGACAACCGTATTAAATGTAAGAGAGGGAGAGACAACCTTGCTTCACAGCGCAGACCTTGCTTATTTGCTGCGGAAACAGACCGGGGAGCGGATTCTGATCAATGTACAGCCATTTTTAATTGGAAAGGAAGACCGGAGAGTCAGTTATTGTATCAGAGATAATACGTCTGTCAGCAGGTGTCATGCAAAGATTACGAGGGATGGGATGCACTATTATATCGAAGACCAGGAGTCGACAAATGGAACTTATGTGGAGGAAAATCTGCTCCGTCCTTATCAGAAGACGATTTTGAAAGATCATATGAAGATTCGTCTGGCAGATGAAGTATTTGAATTCCATATAGTATAAAAATACAGAGGAGATGAAATTATGAAACTATTAAGCGCGGCATGCAGTGATATAGGAATCCGGAAACATGTCAATCAGGATGCAGTATTGATCAGATCCGCAGTTGGAAAAGAGGGAGAAGTTCTGCTGGCAGCAGTCTGCGATGGAATGGGAGGACTTGAAAAAGGAGAAGTGGCGAGTGGGGAAGTAATCCGCGGACTTTCCAGATGGTTTGAGGAAAAGATTCCGAAACTCCTTGTAGATGGAGATGACAAAATGTTATTGGGAGAGAAGCAAAAGAAAAGTATCGAGACAAGTCTGGAAAATTTGATCCAGGAAGAAAATCAGAAGATCTCTGTCTATGGAGAAAAGGGAAATCTTTTGCTGGGAACGACGGTGTCTGCAATCTTATTGACCTCTGGGTGGTATCTGATCGTGCAGGTCGGAGATTCCCGTATCTATGAACTGACAGACAAGATCAGACAGATTACAAAAGACCAGACCTATGTACAGAGAGAGGTGGATGCAGGAAGACTTACTGAGAAGCAGGCACAATGTCACCCAAAAAAGAATGTGTTGTTACAGTGCATTGGAGTAAAAAAGGAGGTGACACCAGTGTATTACCGTGGAAACTATGAGCCGGGAAAGGGGTTCTTAGTCTGCTCGGATGGATTTCGCAACCGGGTGTCTCTGGAGGAACTGCAGGAAAAGTTCTGTGGAAATTTTCCCGGGGAAGAAAGTGAAATGGAAGCAAGAATCAGAGAGGGAATTGAACTAAATAAGAGGCGGATGGAGACAGATAATATTTCTGCAATTTTACTTTATGTAAATTAGGATACGAGGAAGGGCATAAGAAGACAGAACAGAAAGAAGGGGTCAGATGCTTGAACCGGGAATGGTCATAGATGGAACATATAAGATTTTGAATAAAATCGGGCAGGGAGGAATGAGTACCGTTTATCTTGCGATGAATGAGCGGGCAAACAGATCGTGGGCGATCAAGGAAATACGAAAGGAGGGCAGTCAATATGACGGGACAATCCGTCAGGAATTGCTAGTGGAGACAGATATCCTGAAAAGATTGGATCATCCGAATCTGCCGCAGATCGCAGACGTTCTGGAATACAAAGATACGTTTCTGATCGTCATGGATTATATCGAGGGAAGACCGCTCAGTGTGACTTTGCGGGAAAAAGGAGCACAGCCGCAGGAGCTGGTTGTTGCATGGGCAAAACAGCTGTGCGATGTGCTGCTGTATCTGCATTCCCGGCAGCCGCCGATTATTTACCGGGATATGAAGCCAGCCAATATTATGCTGCGGCCGGATGGAAAGGTGATGCTGATTGATTTTGGAACGGCAAGGGAATACAAGAAGGATCACAGCGAAGATACAATGTGTCTTGGAACGGTTGGCTATGCAGCGCCGGAACAGTTTGGAGGAAATGGACAGACCGATGCAAGAACGGATATTTTTTGTCTGGGAAGGACGCTGTATCATTTGCTGACCGGGCACAATCCATGTATGCCGCCATATGAAATTTATCCAATTCGGCGCTGGGATCCTGATCTGTCTTCCGGGCTGGAGGAAATCATTTGCAAATGTGTTCAAAATGATCCAGAAGAGCGCTATCAGTCCTGCGCAGAATTGCTGTACGCGTTAGAACACTATCGGGAATTTGATATAGAGTGCAGAAGAAAGAAACAAAAGCAGTGGAAGATCTTTGTTAGTTCTATGGCATGTACACTGGTATTTTCCATGACCGCAGTGGGATTTCGGTACGCAGAGGAAAAGACAGTCAGAAACAGTTATGAGTATGTGCTGAAAGAGGCTGTATCTTCCGTGACGAAGGAAAGGCAGATTTCAAATTACAGGAGAGCGGTTTCGCTCAATCCCAAAAGAGCGGATGCGTACGAACAGCTGATGGAAAATGTTTTTCTGGCAGATGATTATTTTTCTCAGGAAGAAGCGGCGGAGATGATTAAAATTTTTGAGGAGAAAGGAACCGATAAAAAAGAGCATTTGCGTGCGTTGGAATCTGTGCAGAAGGAATATGGCAAAGTCGCGTTCCGGATGGGACTTGCGTATTTTTATTATTATGAAGGAGAAGGGAATAAGCAGCTAGCAAAACGGTGGTTTTCAGATGCTGCCAGATCACAATCTCTGGAAAGTCATCAGCGGACACGGGCAAAAATGCTGGGAAAAATCGCCGGGTATTATTCAGAATTAAACCGCAATGACCGGGCGGGAGACAGCAAGGTTACTTACCGGGAATACTGGGAAGATCTTGTAGAACTGACAGATGGAGATATCGTATCCCTCGACAATGAGAAGACGGCGCTTGTGATGTACCAGGAACTGGTGTATCAAATTGGTCAGAACGCGGATAAATTTTATGCAGAAGGAATTCAAAAAGAGGAGTTGCAGGAGCAGCTTGAGAAAGTAAGACAGAGGCTTCAGACAGATATTGTTGTACAAAGGGAAGAACAGAGGCAGGAGATTGAAAAAAAGAAAGAAGAGCTGATGAGCAATATTTTGTGGGCAGGAGAAGAGGTAGAGACGATATGCGGCAGGAACAAATGATACAGACCTTTCATCATATTTTTTTGATTTGCAGCGTGCTGGCAGTATTAAGCGGAAGTATGACAGTGATATTTTTCAAAAAATTCCAGATTCGGAAGTTTCTTGCGGTCCGTATGGGACGGGAGGCAAAGAAAGAGATTAAAAAAATCGAAGAGGCAAATCACAGAAAAGGAGCAAGAAAAGAATACAGAACAAATGACAGGGAGCAGTATGAAGAAGATAACGTGACAGAGCGACTGCAAGAACGAAAGGAATGGATCGAAAATCCTTTAAATTGCGCTGGGGAGGAAACGTCTGACTATTTTATCGTGAAAAAGAATGTGATGATAATTCATACGGATGAAGTGATAGGAAGGGACGGTGGAACGTATTGAGAGAACGTCTGATAAGAACCAGAAAGTGGATGCGAATCGGGATAGTGCTCCTTGTGCTGACTGTATCAGCTGTTGTCTTTCGAAGAATCGCTTCGGATCAGATCTGGCAGGCAAAGGCAGAAGAAATTCAGGATTCTGAAAGAAAGGGGCTGGGACGGGAGGAGAAGGGAGACTTTATCAGGCCGGAAGAGATTCAGTGGGAAAAAGCTGAGAAATGCTATGATGGAAAAAGAGAAGCATCGCTAACTGGATATTATGGGGAGAAGAAAGTGGAAAATAAGGTGACAGTCTGTGTCCAATTAAAAGAAAGTAACACAGGTATTTATACAGAAGCGATACTTTTGAAAGTGATCCGACAGCCAGAGCAGATTGAACTGGGAAACTGGGAACAGAAAGAGATATCAGATATTCAGATCACAGTGCTTCCGAAAAATCTGTATTTGCAGATCGAAGATTATGAGGCAGCGTATGGAACGGATCTGGAAAGCCTGGAGAAGAATCTGAGAAAGCACGGGAAAGTTAAGATTAAGGAGGGGGCGCTGCCGGAAGATCTGGATAAAATTACCCTGCCGGAAGTGATCCTGAGAAAACCATATCCGGCATTTCATATCGGAGTTTATGAAAACTGCCTGATCCCGGAATGGAAGGGAGAAAACGGAGAACTGGCAGATCCGTTGCAAGGGGTTGTCCAGGGAAACTATTGTATGAAAGTAGCGCAGGAGGATGATTATGGGACATTAAAAGTGATTCCCCAGAAGATAGAAGAGAAGGAAGATATCATTGAGGCCGAAGAGCGGGAAGGTGTATTTCAAAAGAAAGAAAAGCAGGAAATATGGGTCAGAGGAGGGAAAAAAGGAGAGGAACCCGTCAGAGTAAAGCTGCGCATCCGTCAGGAGTCGCCTTTTGCAGAGAAATACGATGAAGTGTGGGTAAAGATGCAGGAAGATGGGGACACATTTATCAATGCGACAAAGGATGGGATCGTCTTTGAAGAACAGACAGAGGGGGTGCAGAAACGAACGGGGGAGTGGTATTTAAAAGACAGTAGAGACGGTTCGGGAAATACCGTTACGGAGGTAGTAAAGGGGCTGACGTTTTTTATCGACAGCAAAGCGCCAGAGGTTCTTTTTCAAGATCTTTCAGTGGAGCACAGCGAACTGGATGGAAACGAACATGCACTGACTTTTCAGACATATAAAAATACATTCTGTCGGCAAATAGTTTCGGTTGAGGATCAGAAACAAATGACAGAGCCGGGAAGTGGAGTGAAAAACTGGTCTTACGCAGTATGGAACGTCGAAGCAGATCAGAAACTTACAAAAACCCGTGTGGAGGAACTTACAGAGAAGGGAATTTTACAATGGAATCCGGTCGGGGAGAAAATGCAATGTGACATTTCTGTCGGGAAGGGAGCGAATGGAAAAGCAGAAGATGGAAATTATGTGATTCTTGTGCGGGCAGAAGATTATGTAAAAAATCAGTCTGTATTTGTGTCTGGCGGAATCATTGTTGACACGAAAAAACCAAAAGTAAAGATAACGGGGATCGATGCGGAAAAATATTACACAGAAGATGTTCCATTTACGATTATGGCAGAGGATTATGACAGAAAGGAGCAAAAGGTCACTTCCGGAATCAGAGAGATCCGTATTGCTTTGTTCTGTGATGGAAAGGAATGTTTCAGTGAGACAGAACAGATTAGCGGAGATTCTTCTGCAGCTGGAAATGTATCGGGACAGACGTTGAATGAATTGCAGGAAAAGGCAGGCATTACAAGGAAAAAGAAGATAGAAGCTTCTCTGTATAACAGTAATGATGTGAGCCTTTCTGTCACAGTATACGATGGCGTAGGGAACCCATCGACGGCGGAGAAGCAGTTGAAAATCGATACGAAGTCTCCGCAGATCACGGTGTCTTACGATAATAATGAAGTGAGAAATGAAAAGTACTTTCAGGAAGAAAGAACGGCAGAGATTTTCTATCAGGATCAAAATTTTCAAAAGAAGAATGTAACCTTTGACGTACGTGTCGGAGAAAAAGAAAAGAAGAATATAAATGTACAGCAAATGGAAAAAGAATTTGGAATTCCGGCAGAATGGAAAGATGTGAAAGCAAATGAAAAAGAGAACGCGAAGGGGGAATGTCTGTCTTTAAAATTTGAAACAGAGCAGGAGTATGAGATCAAGTTTCACTGCAAAGACCAGGCGGGAAATGCGGAGGAGAAAATTCTTTATGGAGATGCAAAAGCGCCGGAGCAGTTTGTGATCGATAAGACGGATCCAATAGTAGAGATTCAGTACTACTGCGATGGAAAGAAGATCGATCTGTATGGAGAGGAGGATAAAAGAGTCTTTCAAAAGAAAGAGATCGAGGCAGAGATTGTGATCCGTGAGAAAAACTTTGCTTTTCCGGAAGCATTTTCATCGGAAGAAAATCAGATAAAATATGCTGTAAAGGCAGAAGGTGTGCAGGAAGGAGAAAATGCGCAGGAGATTGGGGAAGACTATCAAAATCAGGCGGCACAGAGAAAAAGCTGGAAGAAGACAGAGAAAGATATTTACAAGAATACGTTTCTATTTGAGATGGATGCGAATTATACAGCGGCGTTTACCTACACAGATCTGTCAGGAAGAAAGATCAGGACACCTGTGTGTGTGTTTACGGTGGATCAGACAGCTCCGGATGGAGATATTCTGGTAGATGGTGAGAAAAATGCATCGGAAGTCTGGCAGGAAATTTCTTTCAGTCTGTTTCAAAGGGATTCATATCAGGTTCAGCTCATGGGCAGAGATACTACGGCAGGGGTGGCGTCTGTAAAATATTATTGTTCAAAAGTTCCGCTTTCAAAAGGAGAGGTGAAAAAGATCCCGGAGAAGCAGTGGAAAGAGGCAGAAAGCTTTGTGGCAGAACCAGATCAGCAGCTTGTAGTATATGGAAAAATCGAAGACCGGGCAGGCAACCGCCGTTTTTTATATCCGGTCAGAGGAATGATTGCCGACCAGTCAAAGCCTCGGGTAACACTGAGTCTGGAAGGAAAAAAAGAAAATGACATCTATCGTCAGGATGTGACTGTGAATGTAGAAGTGGAAGATCCACAAGCAGGAAGTACATACGCGGGAATCAGGGAAATTACATATTGTGTGACAGCGGAGGAAAATGTGCAGGAGCGTATAGAAGGGAGTCTGTTCCAGGAATCAGATGACAGCAAGCCCGGGAAAGCAGTATGGAAAGGGCATGTTGTGATTCCGGCAGAGCGATTTAACAGCAATGATGTAAAGATTCAGGTATGTGCAAAGGACAAGGCAGGAAATGAACAGACGGAGAGCAAAGAACCGATACAGATCGATCAGACAGCTCCGGTCATTCAGGTAAACTATGACAGTCAGATTCCTGCAAATGGAAAGTATTACCGGAAGCCACGGACAGCGACTGTATCGATCCAGGAGCGGAACTTTGATGAGCAGAATGTCATATTTCAGGCAGAAAGTACGGATGGAAAGCAGCCGGTGGCAGGCAAATGGGTCAGACAGAAAACAGATCAGAATACAGACCGGACAACCTATACTTGTTTCGTAGTATTTCAGGAAGATGGAGAGTATACATTTTCGCTTCGATGTAAGGACAAGGCGGGAAATCAGGAAGTATATGAAAGTAAGGAAGCCTTTGTCGTTGATCAGACGGCTCCGGTCATCCGTGTTGCATATGAGGAGCAAAAGACAAGGCAGCCGGGATATTACCGGGAGCCACGGAAGGCAGAAGTTACGGTCTGTGAGAGAAATTTCCGGTCGGATGATGTGATGATCCGAATGACAGCATCTCTGGACGGGAAGGAACAGAAAGTTCCGGAAATCGGTATGTTTGCAGAGAAGATAGCGGATCCCGGGAGCATTTTCCAAGATCAAAAGAATGTAACAGCAGACCTTCACAGTACGACGATCGTATATGGGGAAGATGGAGATTACACGTTTGATATCGCTTATACAGATCTTGCGGGAAATGTAGCAGAAGATTATCAGGAAGATCACTTTACTATCGACAGGACAAGTCCGACTGTGGAAATACTCGGAGTGGAAGATCAGTCGGCAAATCGTGGGACCGTCGCGCCGCAGATCCGTTATCAGGATCGGAACTATGAAGGAGAGGATGTGCGGATAGAATTAAATGGGTATCACCGGGGGAAAGTGCCGGCAGAGGGACAGAAGACAGAAATTGTAAATGGACAGCATATCCAGCTGCCGGATTTTGCGTGGGTGCAGGAGCAGGATGATCTGTATACGCTGACAGTTCATATGACAGACAAGGCGGGAAATGAGACGAAAAAAGAAATTGTCTTTTCGGTAAATCGATTTGGATCTGTCTATACTTTCAGTGAATCTACGAGGAATCTTGTGCAAAAATATTACACAGACCAGCCGGGGGAGATTGAGGTGACTGAGATCAATATAGATACACTCCAGACAAGAGAGGTAAGCTATGGAAGAAATGGGGAACTGGTCAGACTGGAACATGGAAAAGACTATACAGTGCAGAAAAGTGAGCCGGCTCATGGATGGAAAAAATATACTTATAAAATATACAGACACAATTTTCAAAAAGAAGGAAACTATACGGTGACGCTTTCTTCCAGAGACCGCGCAGAAAACCGCATGAACAATAAAATAAAAGACAGAGCGATCGATTTTGTTGTGGATCGTACAGCTCCCGCAGTGGTTGTTACCGGAATAGAAGATCATGGAAAATATCAGATGCCCTCAAAGAAACTGACTGTTCATGTGGAGGATAATTTTGCAGCAGAAAGAATACAGGTATCCGTAAGCACGGAAAAGGGGACTCAGAGACAATATAATGTGGGTCTGCAAAAGGGACAGCAGGGGGAGGCAGAGGTAAGCGTTGACCAGTCGGAGGGGTGGCAGACCGTCTGCGTATCAGGGATAGATGCGGCAGGGAATCAATCAGAAGAACAGGTATTTCATGTTCTTGTCACATCAGATCAGTGGATCCAGTTCCTTTATCAGCTCCCGGTAGCTGCAGGAGTAATGTTAACCGTTTTTTCACTGTCTTTTGGAGCGGGAATTGTCTGGAAAAAGCGGAGCAGAAAGCAGCGAAAATGAAAGTTCATAAAAGTAGTATCTGTAAATGAAAATGAGAAGAGAAATGAGAATGAAAAGAGAAATTCTGGAAACTTGACATTCCAAAATCAGTATGTTACGATTTTTACATATTTTTAAATTTGAAAAAGAAAACGCGTTGACGAAAAGAGTAAGTCAGAGAAAGCTTTACAGAGAAGTTCTGGTTCATATAAAAATATGTGGAATGTGACTTAGGCACAGACAGATAGAAAAAGATATGAGATGCTGAGAAGAACAAGGGGAATCTGACTGAAGATGGCTTCCGAGCGGTGTAGGATACG
>JAPFCT010000024.1 GCA_026169575.1 Faecalimonas sp. | reverse complement strand
CTCCAGTTCTTCCTCCATTTCTTCCAGATTACTTTCAATCTCATCCCAGATACTTTCTGCTTTTTCTGTCCCCGCTTTTATTTTATCTTCTGTTTCCAACTGCTTTTCTTTCTTTTCCTCTTCTTGTCGTTCCTTCGCCTTCTGCTCCTTTTTCTTCTCCAAAAGTTCCTCTGCCAGCTTACTTTCCTGTTCCTTCAGACGTGCCGCATCACTTTTATCCAGAGATGCTTTTTCCTCTTTCAGGATAGCTTCTTCCTGCTTTAATATTTCATAACGTTCCCTTTCTTCTTGAAGTTCTCTGGCACGTTGTTCTAAGTCTTTTTCAATTTGTTCCCCGCTTTTCACACAGTTTTCATAAGATTTGCACACATCAGCAAATAGAAGTGCTTTATCATACAGCACGATCTGGTTATACTGATCATATACCTTCTCAATTTGTCTTGCCGCATGAATACTTTCATTCAAGGCATCCAGGTTTGTTTTCAGATTATCCATATTTTCAATGGCTTCTGACATCGGACGAAGGTCATCCTCTGAAAGTGTCTGAAGAGAACTGCTCAGAATCTCATTGATGATCGTAGGCTTAAAGTCTTTGGAAAGTTTTGGTGTACGGAGCTGAATCAGAAGTTCCAAAAGTTCTTTGTATTCCTCCTGCGTCTCAAAACCAAACAGCAGACGATTGACACAATGGGCATACTCACTCTGCGTTTCCATCACTTTTCCACCATCACCGATCCGGTATTTCAGTTCCCCTTTGGAGCAGGTAATCTTTGTTTCCAGATCTTTGTATAAAAACAGATCAATCCCCACACGTCTTCCGTCCGTAATACAGAAATACCACGATTCCAGTTTCTTATTCTTTCTCGCGCGGAGCCCGATTCCAAGCGTCAGATATTCCTCACTTTCCAGTCGTTTCAGCTCCATATAGAGATATCCCGTCCGCTCTTCACGCTCATCTCCTTCTTCCAGAAGATAATTTTCCATCTTTCTTGCGCGGGAACCAAACGGATCCAGACGTTCCGGACGCATATTTCCATCAAGAAGAAGCGGAATAAAGCTCTGCATCGTCACAGATTTCCCTGATCCATTTGCTCCCCGAAGCAGCATACGCCCTCCCAGAAATTCAAATTCTTCCTCATCATAATACCAAAAGTCAAGCAATCCAACTTTGTTTATCTGCCATTTACCGTTCATCTTTTCCTCCATTCTTCAAAAAATCTTCCGGATATTTTCCGCAGATTTTCCCCACTACCGGCTTGATCCTGATTCCATCTTTTTCTGTTTCAATCAGCATCAGCTCCTCCATATAAGCCGACACTTCACGATAAAATTCCGAAAATGTCATCTCCCGGTACGTTTTATTCAAACCTTTTCCAAATTTTTCTTTGCATTCCTCCACGATCGCACAGAACATTTCCCTCGGAATATGTATCTCTTCATCCATCGGAATGGTAAGCTTTCCGTCTGCCACTTTCTCCTGCAGCAGTGTATTTATCAAAAGCACCACGTCAGAAAGTGTATTTCCCTCTGGAAAAGCTCTGCCAAGCCTGCATGTCTCCCCCAGTACAAGAAATGCACTGCTGCTATGTACATGCAGTTCACAGTCAAATAAGTCTGATAAATCTCCCTGAATCATATTTCTATAATTTCTGACATAGGCAAAATCTTCTTCTGATTCTTCATCTTTATACATCCCCATTGTCATCAAAAGCTTTCGATACACCCTCTGCCTTCTGACAATTCCCCGGTCTTCATTTACATCGATCCATTCTTCTTTTTCAAACTCTTTTGGAGAAGTATAACCCATAATGTCCTGCGTAAAATTCTTCATAAAATAGCGCGATGCCCCGGTATTTTCATACAGCACTTCGCTTGCATCATCTCTGGCAAAGCTTTCCTCACTCCCGTCATTTACCTTTAAAATATCGCAGGAAACACAGTATTTCATTACTTTGATCATATGACGTCTGTATCGGTAAACAGTCCAGTCTATCTGTTCTTCCTGATACTGGCTCTGCACATACTCTGTCAGCTGAGACAGTACGAACTGCTCTTCTGCCTCTCTGTCCTCGAGAAACATCAACACAAGACAGAACAATACATACTCAACCGGTTCTTTAAATTCTGTAATTCCCATCCAATTTTCCGGAATTGCCGGCATCTTCTCCACTTTGATCATATATGGATTTACAATCACCTGATATCCAAGTTTCTCCATCAGGAATTTCTTCTCTTCTCCGGATGAAAGTACCTCTTTTAATTCATAATAAAGCTCCCGGTCTTTCGATTTTAAGATCCAGCGCCGGTTCAGCAATTCTTCCAATGCTCTCATTTTTCTTCTCCATCCTCAAACACAATGACATATGCCGGCATCTGAAAAGTGCCATCCGTACACTCTAATGTGCAGTATTCTTTTACATCAGCCTGCTCAATATAATAGATCTGGCCATCTTCTGTCTTTGCCCGGTGATCTTTTCTCTCCAATGCTTTAGACAACCATAATAAAAACATATCCCTGACATATGGCTCAATGACCGGAAGTTCTGCAAACTCCAGTCTTCCATTTTGAATATAACTTCTTAATAATGCACGCTCTGCCTCCAGACGCTGAATCATAGCGGTGCACATCTTCTGTTTCTCATCTGAACGGTCGATCATCCCGCTCCGCCTTGCCTTTTCCTTGTAAGTACGCACTCTCGGAATCACTGTCACTACATGTGTTTCTTCTTCATACACACCACTGTTAATACTATCCGTATTCCTTTTTAATTCTCCTTTCAGATGAAGTGGCTTCTCCATCCCAAATACAACCGCCGAAAGCCGGTGTGCTTCATTGATATCTCTGCATCTTCCGAATATTTCTGCCAGCTTTCTGTATTCCTCCCTGCGGTTTGATCCCTGATTACTCATCTCACTGATTCTTGTTGCATACCTCGTAATCTTCCGGATAATCTCATTTGTTTTATCAAATACCTTTCCTGCCTCTGACTCCATTCCGTTCTTTCCGGAAAACCATTCAGAAATACTCTCCCAACGTCCCTTTATCTTCTCGTGGATCAGCTGCTCATCAATCTCTACATCCATTCTTGGAATAGAAATTTCATAATCAGTCACCTTCTTCAACACACGTTCCACAACTTCTGGATCCATTTCCCGAAACTGCTGTTCAATCGCAGCCACATTCACCTGAAGACTTTTTACAAAGGAACGAAGATATTCTATTAAACGGTCTTTGAACATAAGAAATGCTTTCGTTCTCATCAGTTCCTCTGCTTTTACGCTATTTAATTCCCTCATATAGTCCTGATAGTTCTGATTCAGCCGGATAAAATCATTGTTCAGATCATTCCACCATCCATACAGTTTTTCTCCCTCTTTCGAATCCATCTCGCTTAGCTTTCCAAGATTCATGCGAAGCCGCTCTAACAAAGTAGGCTCCAATGAAGATCCTTCAATAAACAGATTTTCAACACGGATCACCATTCGCTCAATCTCAACGGCTGTCTCTGAAAGTTGATAGCGAAACTTCTTATTTTTAAATTCTTCAATCGTTGTCACTTTTCTCGTGTCCTGAATTGTTATCAGATTCCCCCACGACACAAGCGCAGACAGATCCTGCTGGCACTGTTCCAGTGTATATTCTCTGAAATAAGGATCCTCTTTCAATTCTTCAAAGATTTCTTCCTGATACATCCAGTATTTTAACTTCTCATATTTCAAATAAAAAAGCCGGATGATCGGACGATATCTGTCTGTATTTTCTACACTCAGATATTTCGTCTCCATCATCGGCTTTTTCATCTTTTCCTCAATTTTCATATGATTCTTTCCCTTTTGTATGTGTATTCTTAACAAAATTTTCTTGTTATTTTTCTTTGTTAAGAATAGCACGGGGGATAAAAATATACAAGTAAGCAGGGGGATTTTTTCCACTTTTCACAATATTTTCAAGAACTTCAGTGACCAAATACGATCTTTCCGTCCAGTAAACGAGTTATATTCGCTAATTGCCCTTTAGATTTCTTCTCATTAGTGTAATAACTTGATGATTTTTAGCAATACCTCCACCTCGTCAAAAGGCAATGGTTCCCTTGTCTTACCAATAAGCTGGTATGGTTTTCATCTATGCATACCACTGGCCGTTCCTTATCATAAGGAAGTTCATAAACATTAAGAACATCTTACATACACTCTATGAATTCTGGGTCTTCTTTTGTCAGGATGCACCCATACTCATTCTTGTGAGGCCAAAATTTGTTTTTTAAGTTCTTGCGAATTGCCTCTCTGCCCACGGGAATTTCCAAAATTACTTTGGATTCTTTTTCAATCAGACGAATTGTCCACCGGGAATTTTCTCCGTAACAAGTCCACAAGCAAGTTCAATCAGCTGGGCTTCTATACATCCATCAACCTTGCGTCTTGCATTATCTGAATTGATGTTTCGCTTAAATTCAGTAACGGCATCAACGCCTCCATTCATATATTTCATCACAGTATTGGTAACCATTGCCATGCAAACGCTATTCAATCTAGCATCTTAAATATATGCATCAACAAGCAATAACCTTCATATAATATATCATAACAAACTTTCGCTTTTTCAAAATATTTTTATTGGATATCCAAAAATTTGTTGACTTTGACGCGACTTTTGTTATAATAAAATTAACTCATCTAACATGTTTAGAAGGAGAATCCGGTTTTCGCATAGCGATTACCGGTTTTTATTATATCAACTTTTATATTTCTGATAATTCTGATAATCTGTTTCATAATCCCTTTTCGCACTTAAAAAGAAAATGGGATATGCCGTAATAAACACTACTCTTTCTTTACTTTTCTCTTCTAATACAATAAGAAAATCTATTTCTTCCTCTTGATATCTTAAATAAAGTCTATTTTTCTTATTAGAATGGACTTTTTCCCAATACTTAACTCTTGTATCGCCAGCATTATACATCTCAATAATAGGCTTAATCCAATTCACTCTAACAGCCCGGTAAAGACACTTTTCACGTTCCACTCCATTTAAAACAATTAAATCCGCCGCTATGATACAATTATTTCCACAAAGCGATGAAGTAATATCATTATTACATGGAAGGATGTCCAATCTAGACTTTGGTTCAATACTAGCAGAATGCCAAAAAACTTTTGCCTTGTAATCTAACCATTTTAACGGAACCATAATTTCTTTTCCTTTAAATTGAGGTTTATTTTCCTTTGATGCCATTGTATTTTTAAATATCTCATGACATTTGTTCATAATATCTTCTGTTTTACTAAGACCAGAAATATCTATAGGGATTAATTTACTCATCCGTGTTCCCCCTATACTCTTGGCTTCCATATAAACAGATTAAATTTCGACTCACATCTAGCCGTATTTTTATCTAAATTATGTCTCTTCCGTAACTCTTCAACTAACAGCACCTTTCCTTCATTAGCCCCTGGTCTTTCTGCCAATTTTCTATGATAAAATCCCATTGCACCATTTATTAAATCGGCTAATTGCAATATTTCTGATTCTCTTGAATTTATCTGTCCAATCTGCTTAATAGCCTCTCTCTTAAAGTCGTATTTATTGTTACACAATACCTCTCTAAGTTTACTAACCCTTTTTCCACCTTTTGTATCTTTAATATCAACTAATATCTGATACTTGTTTAATGGATTAATTATTGGATCTAACATTAAAAAATACATTTTGTAATACCACAAATCGCTATCTCCATCATTATACTTTTCATGATCCAACTGATCTTTCCCCGATGCAACAATCCCCCTATAT
>JAPFCT010000316.1 GCA_026169575.1 Faecalimonas sp. | reverse complement strand
GCATCTTTCTTTGCCTGATCTGTCTTAGCGTTGATCACATAGCAGTCACCGGCGATTGCTGTTGTCTGTTCGCCAGAAGGTCCTACCGGTGGAAGGCAAAGTCCGATGTCATCCGGATCGATTCCATTTGTGATCGCCTCAGATACCCAGTCGCCTGCAAATGGCATCATACCGATTTTTCCCATACCAAAGTTTTTAACAAGATCGTTGAATTTTAAAGTAAGGTCGCTCTGGAGAACTCCTTCACTTTTTAATTTCTGATAATATTCAGCAGCTTCGATGACAGCAGGATCTGTGAAAGTAAGTTCAGCAGTTCCGTCTTCATTTTCTTTTGTGAGGTCTCCGCCTGCCTGCCATACATAGTACTGGAAGAACCATTCGGTCCATTCAGCGGCAAGTGTTGCATATCCGGTCACCTGATTGTCCGGATCGTTGATCTTCTTTGCGTCCTCAAGCGCTTCCTCCCATGTTTTTGGCGGCTCTGCGATTCCCGCTTCTTCAAATAAGGATTTGTTATAAGCAAAAAGCATTGGAGCTACCAAGTTTGGCACACCGTAGATATTTCCGTCTTTTGTGAACATATCTACATATTCTTTTGTAAAGTTGCCCCATTCATCCCACTCTTCTGTATATTTATTAAGTGGCTCTAAAATTCCGGCAGACATGTAAGAATCCATCATTGTAAAAGAGCAGTTTACGAGATCTGGTGCAGTACCAGAAGCAACTGCCTGATAAAATTCATTTCCAGGATCTCCTTCTTTCACAACCTTATTTAAAGTGATATTTGGATGTTCTTCCAGGAATTTCTTTTCCATAGAAACAGACCAGTCATCTTTGTTGCGGCTTGTGTCCCAGATGGTCAGCTCTACTTTCCCTTCACTTTTCCCTTTGTCCTGGCTTCCGGATGTCTCTTCTTTTTTTCCATCAGATCCGCCGCAGCCTGCAAGAGAAGCAGCAGCCATGGAAAGACAGAGGATAGAAGCAATCAGTTTCTTCTTCATAATCAAGTCCTCCTTTGACTTCGTTTTTGTTGATGGGTCTATCATAGCAGATTTGTAAAGAAAAAGAAACGAACCAGAATTAACGAAAAACGTCACATTTTTTAAGGTATGGGCGAATTTTTTGCGGGATAGAAAGAGGGGATAAAACACTTTAAGAACAGTGACATTGTTGTTAGTCTGAGACATTCTATTTTATAGAAAAGAACGATATACTTTGAAAGAGAAAACATAAGGGAGGTAATACTGATGAAAAAAAGTCCGCAGAAAAAAAGCAAAGCAGGCAGTTATCAGTTTCGAAAAAAAGTGACGCCTTGGTGTATTTTG
>JAPFCT010000332.1 GCA_026169575.1 Faecalimonas sp. | reverse complement strand
TATGTACTTCCTCCAGCGAAAACATCACGCCCGCAAGCGGCGCGTGGAACGCGGCGGAAAGTCCTGCACTCGCCCCGCAGGTCAGGAGAAATTTCTCCTCCGTCCGGTCTCGTTTTAATAATTTTGAAATTCCTTTTCCGGTCATTGCTCCAAGCTGGATCGACGGACCTTCCCTTCCAAGCGACAATCCGGCTAACAGCGAGAGAAATCCCCCTGCAAACTTCGCCGGGAGGACCCGCCACCATTTCTGTGACAGCTTTCCCGCCATCTCTCCTTCTAGCTGTGGGATCCCGCTCCCCGAGATCATCGGCTCCCAGTGCACAAGCAGTCCGACCAGCACTGCCAGCGCCATCAGGACAAGGATCCATCCCGCCATCCGAAGCGGGGACTGCTTTGCAAACGCAATGATCTCATTCATCCACTCCCCCGCGTATTTCAATGCAATGCGGTAAGCGAGTACGATCAGACCGCCGACTGCCCCGACAAGCAGCCCCTCTCCGATCAGAATGACCGGGAGATGCTCCTCTCTTTTGATCATCTGTGATGTATCTTGTTTCATTTTTTCCTCCTTACACTCTCACAATCCTGCCTGTTAAATATCCTCAAAACTATTTAACTCCAAAATTCCTCCGTTGTCTACCCTGAAAATACGGTCGGCATTCTGGATCGTTGACAGCCGGTGTGCGATCACGAAAGAAGTCCGTCCCTTCAACAGCGCCTCGATTCCTTTCTGCACAAGGATTTCTGTATGTGTGTCGATGCTTGATGTCGCCTCATCAAGGATCAGTATCTTTGGTTCTGAGAGCATCGTCCGCGCAAACGCAAGCAGCTGCCGCTGTCCTGCCGAAAGTCCTGCTCCCCGTTCTTTCAGTTCTGTGTCATATCCCTTTTCCATCTTCATAATAAATTCATGGGCATGGACTGCCTTTGCCGCCCGGATGATCTCTTCTTCACCGGCATCCAGCCGTCCATACCGGATATTTTCCCGGATCGTCCCGGAAAACAGAAAGACGTCCTGGGTCATGATCCCCATCTGGCTTCTGAGACTCTCGATCGTAACCTTTCTGATATCTCTTCCATCGATGCAGATCTGACCATCCCGGATATCATAGAAACGACAGATCAGATTGACGATCGTCGACTTCCCGGCTCCGGTTGGTCCGATCAGCGCCACCGTCTGCCCCGGCTCGATCTCGAAACTGACATCTTTTAGTACCGCCTTCTCTTTTTCATAAGCAAAAGTCACATGCTGAAAACTCACAGCGCCTGCAATCTCCGGCATCTCTTTTGCCTCCTCTGCGTCCGTCAGGTCCGGCTTTGTATCCAGGATTTCAAAAATACGCTCTGCCCCTGCAATATTTGTCACAAGCTGGTTATAAAAATTGCTGAGGTTCATGACCGGCCGCCAGAACATCGAAATATAGGTTCCAAATGCGATCAGCGTTCCGACCTGCATCGCCCCGTCCAGTATCATATTGACGCCGAAAAAGTACAGTACCATCGTTCCAAGTCCCCAGCAGAGATCCACAATCGGCCCAAATGCGTCTGCATAGCGCACAGCGTCTACGAAAGAATCTTTATGTTCCTCTGAAAGTTCTTCAAAAATCTGCTTCGTCTCATTCTCTGCCCCAAAACTCTGTACGACATACATGCCTGAAATATCCTCGTGGACAAACGCATTCATATTCGATCCCTTTTTCCTGTGGATCTGCCACCGTACATGGGATTTGCTCTGCACAAACGCAACTCCGATGATCATAAACGGCAGACTGGAAAGCGCTGCCGCCGCCAGCTTCCAGTTTTTCACAAACATGATCCCGACTACCGACAAAATAGTGATAAAATCCGGAATCAGCGTTGTCACACTGTTTGACAGCACATCTTTCAGGGAATTGACATCCCCGATGATCCTGGCGAGTATTTTTCCCGTCGGCCTGCTGTCAAAAAACTGAAAGCTCAGTGTCTGGATATGCGTGTAGAGCTCTTCCCGGATGGTAAGCAGTACTTCATTGGATACTTTTGCCATAATATACATTCTTGTTTTGACAAGCAGGACAAGTGTCAGATTCAAAAGTACCGCCACGATGCCAAGCCTTTTTAATCCACTCCAGTCCTTTCCCGCAATATAGACATCGATCGCCTGCTGGATGATCAGCGGATTGATCAACGTGATGACAACCGACGCAAGCATGATCAACAGCACTGTAACGACTTGTTTTTGATAGGCAAGCAGATAACAGAACATCCTTGCAAGTGTCTTTCGCTTTGACACTGTCTGGATCTGCTCGTCTGTCCTCGTTGCATTTACTGCCATATTCTTCCTCTCCTTCCCTTAAATAACTTCTCCTTGTATCTGACAAGTCTGATAATAAATTCCCTTTTTCTTCCATAATGTCTCATGAGTCCCCCGCTCTGCAACGCTTCCATCCTGAAGGATCAAAATCTCATCTGCATCCCGCACAGAGGAAACCCGGTGTCCGATAATGATCTTTGTCACATCTCTGACCTGGCGCAGATTTTCCTGGATCTGCCGCTCCGTATCCATATCAAGCGCAGAAGTCGAGTCATCCAGCACAAGTACCGGGGCATGCTTTGCAAGCGCCCTGGCAATACTGATCCGCTGCTTCTGTCCGCCGGAAAGACCGACTCCACGTTCCCCGATCAGTGTGTCGTACTGACTCTCCATGCGCTCCACGAAGTTTTTCGCTTCCGCGCAGTCTAACGATGCAATGACTTCCTCCTGCGGGACTTCTCCCCGTTTTCCAAAACGTACATTTTCTTCTACCGTATCTGAAAACAGAAACACATCCTGCATCACAAGTGAGATACTTCTCCGCAGCTGCCGGAGTGGCAGTGTCCGGATATCCTTTCCGTCTAAAAGGATTTTTCCACCCGTCACATCGTAAAACCGCTGCAGAACATGGATCACCGATGTCTTCCCTGCGCCGGTTTCTCCCATGATCCCAAGCGTTTTTCCCGCCGGGAGTTCAAAGGAAACATCCTTTAAGATCGGATGTCCGTCGATGTCCAGGGAAACATGGTCAAATGTCACATTTCCTTCCACATCTTTAAGCCCATCCGGATTCTCTGCCTCCCGGATCTCCGGAGACTGCCGGTAGATCTTTTTCAGTTTTTCATTCGATGCCACAGCTGCCGCAAAGTCATTGAACAGCCAGCCAAGCATCTCCATCGGCCAGACAATATTCATAGAATATTCCACAAAGGCGCCAAGTGTTCCGAGTGTGATCTTCCCCTCAATCACCCGGTATCCGCCGAAAATAATAACGATGACCGGCAAAAGTTTCGTGATCGCCTGAAACAGCGGCTGGTATCTGACTAACACCTTTGACTGCTTCATATTCAGTTCATAATACCGCTTATTGTGCGATAAAAACTTTCTGATCTCAAATTTTTCTCGTGCAAATGCTTTGACCGTACGCACCCCTGCAAGATTTTCCTCCGCCACTGTATTCAAAGCTGCATTCTCTTCGCTGATCTCTTCATACACATTTCCAAGCTTTTTCTCCATCAGGATCGCAAGCAGCGCCACCAGAGGCATCGCGATCACCGGGATCAGAAACAATCCTTTGTCAAGCTGATACATACAGATCAAAATGACGCTGGTGTGAAAGATCACTTCCACGATCAGCATGCTGATATAAGTCAGTGACCCCCATATTTTATCGACATCATCTTTGACTCTCGACATCAGTTCTCCGGTATTCGTATTGTTAAAATACCGCATGGACAAAGACTGGATATGGTCAAACAGCCTCCTTCTGATATCCATCGCGATCTCCGATCCGACACGATCAAAGGTAAACTCCTGAAGATATCCGAAAATGCATCTTCCGACACCGATCAGAAGCACTCCGAGAAGCAACATTGGGAAGATCTCCTTCTGCCCTTTGCCGATCACATCGTCGATCATACTTTTTGTAATCTGCGGCGACAGCATGTCAAGACTTACTTTGATGATCAGACAAGCGACCGCAAATGCATACACATACCATTTTTCCAACAGATATTTCGATATTTTCTTCATAAAATTCCCCGTTCTCCTTTCCTCTCTGATACAGCAGGTTCTTTCCTCACTCTTCTTTTCCAAAACAATTTTCTGATCTGATGCAGCAGCATGTTCACACGCAGCATGTTTTTATTCCACAAGATTCCACAGAAATTTTTATGGAATAAAAAAAGGACATGCTCTGTGCACATCCTGATTCTCTGTATCTCTGATCAAAATCCATCTGTAAGATGCGCCCTTCTGTTTTCATCTTCCGCAGGATTTCAGGACTCTGTAAGACTTCCGCCCAGCAAGTTCCTCCTGCCGGCCTGATATCTTCTGAAATTCTCCGTAAAATCCCCGCAAAAATAATAAAGCTGTGGTACGAATACCACAGCTTCCACACAAAAGAAAGCACAATCTTTCTGTTCTTACTCTGTTTTTAGAAAAGATTCTCCTGAGGTAAACGTTCCAAACGACTGCTGTATATCATTGTAAAATTCATCAAATTTATCATAGTTCTCTTTGCGTTCATAGTTTTACCTCCTTCTTTTTCTTATTTAACGCTGTTTTTATTATAAAACTGCCGACATCATCTGTCAATATTTTTTGTAAAATTTTGGAAATTTACAAAAATCCGTTTTCTTTTTGATCAATTTGCATAATACGCTTCCATAATCGCATTGACTTTCGACACAACATAGTTGCTTCCACCTTTTTTCTGCACATCTTCCACCATTCCGATCACAGACAATGGTCTCTGTTCTCCAGCTGTCGTCTCGCATGCAAACCAGCCATATTCCAGTGCGCCCGCATCCTCCTGGCTTCCTTTTGTCTCAGCTGTTCCGGTCTTTCCAAGCAGCGAGACTCCCTCGATCCTTCCTCCTGCCCCGGTTCCGGTTGGATTTTCAATGACCTGCACAAGGTCCTTCTGTAACTGTTCCATCGTCTCCTTTGTAAAGACATCTTTTTTCCAGTATTGCGGCTGCCCGTCTTCCTCCATGCGAAGTACCGGAAGGATCATATTTCCCTCATTGACAAATGCAGAGTAAATCGAAGCCAGATGGATCGGGTTTACAAGCAGCTCTCCCTGCCCATACCCGGTATCCGCCAGCTGGATCTCGGATGCGATCTTACTGTCTGTTCCAAATGTAGATACCTGCGCGCCGACATCAAATGGAAGTTCCTCCTCAAATCCTGCCCGGCGCATTCCCTCGATCATCGCATCTGCTCCGATGTCAAGCGCTGCCCGTGCAAAATAAATGTTGTCCGAGTAGACAAGCGCATTCTGCAGGTTGACCTCACTTCCATAATCCGTCAGTGTCGTCACCATATAGTCTCCCCAGCTTGCATCTTTCTGCCAGCTTAACCCTACATAGCCTTTGTTTTCATTTGGATCCAGCCTGCCTGCATCCATCCCGATTGCCGCAGTGATCGGCTTAAATGTAGATCCCGGCACAAGCGCCGCATAAAAACGGTTCAGAAGCGGACGGTTTTTGTCTTCATTTAATTCCTTCCATCTGCGGTCTGAAATTCCATAGACAAACTCATTCGGATCATAGGCCGGTGTACTCACGAGCGCCAGCACTTCTCCGGTTTTCGGATTGATGGAGACTGCCACTGCCGGATCTTCCTGGAACTGCTGGTACGCATTCTGCTGGATAGAGGCATCAATCGTCACGATCACATCTTTCCCGTCTTCTTTTTCTTTGGATGCCAGCAGAATCTTCGTCTTTCCATCCTGATCTGCTGTATAGATCTCATAGCCGTCTGAGCCTTTTAACTCCTTCTCGTAGGCAAGTTCAAGCCCTGCCTTTCCAATCACGCTGTTTTCATGATAACCTTCATCCTTCTTTTTCTCCAGTTCCTCCGCATTGATCGGCTGCACATATCCGGTCAGATGTCCTCCGGCTGCGCCGAGCGGATAGACTCTTCCTTCGGTCTCAGATAACATAACCCCTTTGATCTCCAACAGTCGCTGTTCCTTCTCCTCATCGCCTTTTGCCATCGATTTCAGCGGAACAAACACATCGTCCGTGACCCACGCTGCACCAAGCTTTGTCTCGATTTCTTCAACTGTCATATCCATCTCTTCTGCCAGCTTTTTAAGCGATGCTGTCCGGTCTTCTTCCATCTTTCCCGGCACGACACCGACCTGGAGTACAGTCCCGTTGACTGCCAGCCCATTTCCGTTTCGATCCAGGATGTTTCCTCTTCTTGCAGGAACTGTAGATACAACGATCCTGTCATCTGATCCAAGTTCCGGAAAGATCAGAGACGGCTCCCACACAATCTTCCAGTCTCCGCTTTTTTCTTTTACAAGCTTCATCTGATTATAAAACGCCTTTTCCCCTGCGACTGTTTCCATCTCCGTCTGATAGGACACCACTGCGGTCTTCTTCCCATCTTTCTTTTTCTTCTCTTCCTTGTCAAAGGTAATCTGAAGATCGCGAAGTCTGATTCCCTCATAAATATTTTGATTCTTCTCAACAAATGCCTTCTGACTGACACCACTTGCATCGCTGATAAACGCATACATCTCCTCATAGGATCCTTTGGAAAGCAAAGAAAAATATTCTTTCATCACTTTCTCTGGTGTCTCCCGGATGTCCGCAACATTTAACATCACTCCGGTCAGGATCACTCCAGCCAGCAGGATCACAGAAAATCCGATCCATATCCAGCTACGGTTCTGCTCTCCTTTTTTCTGATTCTCCGTATGTTTTTCTTCTGTACCCTTACGTTTTTTCTCTGCCATGAATACTCCCTTCTTATTGTCATTCAGCCTCTTCCATATAGGTCGGAAGCATATTTTCTTCTGACCGTATGATTTTATTTCCAATATACTGGAAACAACTCTCCCCCTGCTTTCTCACAGTCACCTCATGTACGAATGCACAGTCGGTCATCCTCTCTTTCCAGACCGCTTCCACCGTCAGTGTCAGTGTTCCGTCCGGATGTTCCCGGTATGCCGTCACTTCCGGAACCGGAATGTTCGTAATATTGTATCTCCGATACAACAGCTCTTCCCGCAGATAACAATTCTTGTCTGCCTGATACTCCTTCCTGCCCCGCAGTATTTCTGCCGGAACCGAAAGTCTGCTCTGGATCACCGACTCAAACTCCTGCGCGGGGATCCCGCCCGGATATGCGTCATCGTCCGGATAATTTCCATACTGCATCCGGTAAAACTCCTCAAACAGTGACCGGAAATCCAGTCTGTCATAATGTCCCTCATCCCAGTTTTCAAAAAACAATCCTCCATTGTAATATCCGGTCTGCGGAACGTACCTGCCACACAGTTCCCGCAGCTGGTCCGGAAGCGGTTCCACGCGCACAGCATCGACGGTATTTTCCCCGTCATATCCCGCCGGACGGTATTTCTTGTAGATCAAATATCCTTTTTCCGTCACGTTCCACGCTTCTGCCTCATAACGCTCCATGTAGGAGATAAACGCTTCTTCCTTCTC
>JAPFCT010000423.1 GCA_026169575.1 Faecalimonas sp. | reverse complement strand
TGCAAATTTCCCAGTTGGGAAAAAGGAAAAGCAGAACCAGGCCCGGCACAGCAACATGGAGGAATGGCGGCATATCCAGGGGCTTTTAGAAAAAATCCAGAGTACAGGCATGGGCGGGATCAGTGCCGATGACCCGGCAGCCATTGAGAAGTTGCAGAAAAAGCTGGACGGACTGGAACGCTCCCAGCCCATTATGAAAGAAGTCAATGCCTACTACCGGAAACACAAAACGCTGGACGGCTGTGCCCTCCTTTCCCCGGAACAGATTGAGCAGTTGAAAGCTGCCATGGCTTCCAGTTACAGAAGCAGCCCGAAGCCCTTTGAAAGCTACCAGCTTACCAACAATAACGCAGAGATACGCCGGGTAAAGGAGCGGATGGAACAGCTTTCCAGACAGGCAGAACGGGAATTTTCCGGCTGGGACTTTGACGGCGGCCATGTGGAAATGAACCGGGAGGACAACCGCTTACAGGTCTTTTTTGACGGAAAGCCGGATGCGGATACCCGGGCCGAATTAAAGGGGAACGGGTTCCGCTGGGCTCCCAGTGTTGGGGCATGGCAGAGACAGCTTACTGACAACGCCATCCGGGCGGCGGACCGCCTGGACTGTATCAAACCGCTGTCCGGCGAAAAGCCCTCCCAGCTTCAGAAAAAACCGTCTATCTTAAAGGCTATGCAGGAACATGACGCAGAGCCCCACCGGGAAACAAACGCCCCGGCAAAGAAACAGCCGGAACGCTGACACTTCGGGCCATCATGGCCCGAAGCCCTGAAAGGAGGGATACACCATCAGTAAATCCAAAGGAAAACGGCTGGCAGAACAAAAGGAGGTACGGGAACTTCTGGCCGTCCTGAAAGAAAACAACTATTCCAGTGCCAAAGACCTCTTAGCCGCCCTCCGCCATGTGGAAGAACTGGAAAACCAGCTTGCCGGGGCGGTGGAACAGCTTTCAGCCATGCGGGAGGAAGTAGAGAACTTGCAGAAATCCCCGTTAAAATCGGCCCTGCAAGCCTCTGTCCATACACTGGAAGAAAAAGCCGCCTCTTTGAAAGAACAGATTTCCGCTTTGAAGGAATCCATTCTTACCGGATGCAGGCAGGCACTTTCCGAAGCCCGGGAGCATGGGATTTCTGCCCTTGACAACCTGGCCCGCTTTTTCCATCTGCGGCAGAGCTTTGAAGGGATCCGGGACACCATACAGGAGGCCATTCAGACCGATACCCGGGCCATAGAAAAAATCGAAGCCATGGCGGCACAGTACCATGAAGCCGGAAAACATCTGAAAAATGCCGGACGGGTGCTTGCCGGAAAGGAGGCTGTAACAGAGGCAAAGCCCATAGGAAAGGCCGCAAAAACCATTGCCGCACCGTTCCGGGCAGACCGGGCCTGTCTGGCGGCTATGAAAGGAACCGTTGAAAAGGCTCTTTCAGGACTGGAACGGCTGGAACAGTCGGCTCCTAAAAAGCCTTCCATCTTAAAAGCCATGCGGGAGCAGTCTGAAAAGATACAGGCGGAACCGGCAAAAACAGAACCCTCCGCCAGACGTGCCGAGCGGTAGACCTCGGGCCATGGTGGCCCGGGGTTTTCTGCCTCAAACAAACCAGCGGGGGCCTCCCGTAAGAAAGGGGGCCCTGACGGAAAGGAGGTTGTATGCAGGAAGAAGTAAACCAAAAGACCGTTGCCCTCTCCATACGGGCGGCGAAGCTGTCGGGAAAGGTTCTGGCTTCTGCCTTTCAAAAGGTACTGGGGGATGTGAAAAAGCACCATCAGAAAGCACTGACCCCGCAGGGCCGCCAGAGCGTAAAAAAGCTGATGAACCACTATGGCGGCAAAAGCTCCATGCCCTATGTGGGAGCCCCAAAGGATTTTGACCGGATTGCCAGAGAGTTCCATGTGGACTATGCGTTTCACAAAGTAAGTCCCGGACACTACCTGTTATTTTTTAAGGCAAACCAGGCGGACGCTGTGACAGCGGCATTTCAGAAATACAGCGATAAGGTGCTGAACAAAAACAAAGGCCATGTTTCCATCCTCGGGCAGCTCCGCCATTTTACGGAGCAGATACAGAAAAAGCCAAAGGAGAAACAACATACCAGAGAGGCGGTGAAAGAAGGACGTTGAGTGACCAGTTAAAAAAATATCTGCTCCCGAACCTCCCGTATCTCTTTGTGTTCTGGTTCTTTTCCAAAGTGGGAACCGCTTACCGGACCGCCCCGGGGAGCGTATTCGCAGAAAAGCTCATGGGGATGCTCTCCACCTTTCCAAAGGTCTTTGAGAACTACTGGCCGGGGCTTGGAGGGCTGGATTTCATGGTCGGGCTTTTGGGAGCTGCGGGAATGTACCTTCTGGTACAGGCCAAAATCAAAAACGCAAAAAAATTCCGGCGGGATGCAGAGTACGGCACCGCCCGCTGGAGTGCATAATCTTAAGTGTAAAGAACTCTACATGGACGCACAGGAGGATATGCACATGAATGATTACAGCAAAATCACAGCCCTTTACTCCCGCCTTTCCGTGGGCGATGAGGACAGGGACGGCGGCGAGAGCAACAGCATACAGAACCAAAAAATCTTTTTGGAGAACTA
>JAPFCT010000102.1 GCA_026169575.1 Faecalimonas sp. | reverse complement strand
GTGTGTCAATGAACCTTCCAGTTCATCCTTTGTTTCCTGATAATCTTCCATCGCCTCGGTTGCCAGGCAGTCTACGACTGTTGAATATCCGCCGGTAAGCTGCTTATTCAGTTCATCACGATCCAGAATATAGGCAAATGCACGGCGCACTTCCGGGAACTGAGATGGTCCAAAATCACATGCAAAACGGAATTCATTTACCTGATCCTGCGGTACCACTCCATAGTTCGCCTTGATCGATCCGTCTTCTACTTTCGTCAGCGTTGAGTCGATCGTCTCTCCTTTGTTTGTCTTATAGAAGTCGACTGTTCCCTTCTCAAATTCATCTCTCCATGTCTCAGTTGCGACCGG
Source organism: Faecalimonas sp. (assembly GCA_026169575.1). The sequence continues at coordinate 15,594 of JAPFCT010000102.1, read as the reverse complement.
CTTTGAGATGATCGTCTGGATATGCGGCTTTGTTCCGTCATAAGTTCCCAAATATTCTTTATTAATCTCTAACTCAACAGTCTCTGTACCGATATCTACTTTCTTTAACTGATAAGGTCCGCAGACAACCGGTCTCTTATAACGGAATCCGGTTTCCGGATCAAGTAATGTTTTTCTCAGAGTATCTGTTGTGAATTTATCATTGAAATAACATCCGTTTCCATCATCTAAAATATCTGTTCCAGGTGCGATCGCTGCCATCGGCTCCGGACCAAATCCAATATTTCCAAGTACATAGTAATTCGGAAGGTTTTCCGCTGCAACCGTCATAGAAAACTTATAATCTCCGAGCAGTTTCAATCCGGTAAACTCTTTCTTCTTTCCTTCCCGGAAATCACTATATCCTTCCAGTTCAACGCCTCCAGTTGCATCACCTTCACACTCTGCAAACTGCTGTGAAGAACGGTACATAATGGCAAACAGATAGTCCTTCGCCGTAATCTTGGATCCGTCATTCCACTTCAGGTTGTCATTGATCTCAACTGTAAATGTCATAGAGCCATCTTCATTTTCTGTCTGTTCATGTGATTTTACGACAACCGGATCCCACTCGATCACACGGTCTCTTGTCAATGCAGTCAGTCCATAACCATCCATCAGCGTGATAAATCCAGTATTACTTGCATTTGCCGACCAGCCAGTCATCATATCCGGAGATAAAGATCCCGGTGCGATCTGTACAACAAACTGGCCTCCTACCGGCGCATCTTCCGGCGGCGCCTGCGGTGTCGCTGTCTGTTCTACACCAACCTCGCTGTCTGCGCTGCTCTCTTCTTTACTGTCCTCTTTTCCAGTGGAAGAATTACTGCTGACTCCGCCTCCTCCACATGCTGTAAGTGACATCGCCATTGTGCCCGCCAGCAGACATGCAACTACTTTTTTCTTCATGTTCTCATCCTTCTTTTATTCGATTTTGAATATCATGGTTGCAATTTATCACACTTATCTGATTTTTGCAATATGCTTTTCTTTTTTCATTTTATTTTTGTATTTTTTGTACATTTAGCACAAAATAGTTGCCCCTTACTTACTGATGCGCTTATAATTATCCATGATTTTGAATATTTCTATCAACTATTCTAACAGTATTTTCTATCATCTCCTACATCTGTCCCATATCGCACACATATGTTTTTGCCGGAAAGATTTTCTCGCTTTTTCCCTCTGCATTTCTTTTGTAAACAAATAAAAAACTGCACAAAAAAGAAAGAAAACTACTTTCAAACAGAAAAATAGTTTCTTTCTTTTCTTATTTATATGGGTTTTCACTTTTCTGGACTGATGTGATAAACACGAAATTATCTATGAGTATTAATCTCAAACACAGCCTTATCCGTCAACATATAATGCTTATTGCATAAGATGGGTTGCAATTCTTCATCATATATTTTTTCCTGAATCATAGTCATCTGCTCTCCCTCTTGCATATACTCTGTAAGAATAGAATTTCCAGCTGAATTCGGATGAATCCTTAGTTGAGAACGTTCTGCTTTTTGATAAATTTCTGTTTGAACAAATCTAATAACATCTTCCTTTTTATTTAAATCTAACTGATATTTAGTTACTGTTTTAGGCGACATTACTCCAAATGTATATCCACTCAATGCCTCCTCCTTCCAATACCAGATATGAATCGCTACAATTACAGGGGTGTCTAAATTCAACAATTCTTTTTCATAATCATTGGCAGGTTCTATCTTTAGTTCAAATGTTGTTCTATCAAACTCATCTCCCATGCAACCGATCATAGGATGCGTCAATTTTTCCAGGCTGGAAGAAACTATCTTATTGCCATCTGCGACAAAATTACCTGCTCCCTGGACTTTTCTTAATTTTCCGTCATCATGAAGAAGATCCAGCGCCTGCCTAAGCGTCATCCTGCTTACTCCTAACATTTTTGCCAGTTTCGGTTCCGCCGGCAGCCTGCTTCCTACGGGAAATGTTCCATCCTCTACCATTTTATAAAGTGTTTCATATACTTGTACATGGGCCAGTTTTTTTTGCGTAACTTCTTTCTTTCCCTGCAATTCCATCCTTTTACCTCATCTTTCTAGCTCTTTTCAAATATTCTACCACTTATTCTTCAATATTTCCAGCTGCCTGAGGTCCTTTTACTCTTCTTCCAAAGAAAAGAAGTACAAATAATGTAATAAAATACGGGAGCATGAGCATCAATTGGTTTGGTATTTCAACTTTTAAATTGATTCTCAGCGCCTGCGCAAATGCAAATACTAAACTGGAACACAAAGCTCCGAGCGGATTCCACCCACCTAAAATCATCGCCGCCAAAGCCATAAATCCTCTACCTGCGACCATATCTTTTACAAATAAATTACTTTGTACAATAGAAAGATATCCACCCGCGAGACCACATAACATTCCACAGACTGTAACCGCTGCATACCGGTAAAGTGATACATTAATTCCTACTGTCTGAGCTGCCTGCGGATGATCTCCAATTGCACGGAGCCTGAGTCCTGCTTTTGTACGATACATAAAAATCCATGCACCTGCTACAATCCCAATTGTAATAAACAGATACGGGGACTGTTCTGCAAATAATCCTCCTATCACCGGAATGTTTTTTAATCCCGGGACACTGACTGTCGGAAGTTTTTCTACCTGCCCACTCATTCCGTCTGACTTCCATATTGCCCTGGTAAGCACGATCGTAAGCCCTGAAACAAAGACATTAATCCCAATCCCGCTGACCGACTGATTTGTTTTAAACTTGACACATAATACCGCATGCAATATTCCAAACAAAGCTCCTACTAAAAGAGCAAATACTACACCAACCCACGGATTTCCACTGATATATGTCCCATACACTGCCCCAAAAGCTCCTGAAAGCATCATTCCTTCAATTCCCAGATTAATAATACCGCTCCGCTCACATAATGTTCCCCCGACAGAAGCCAGCACTAAAGGAATTGCCATACGCAATGTACTTAAAATCATTTCCATCGATAAGATATTGTCCCATTGTCCCATATTATGATTCTCCTTTCTTCTGTCTGATAAATCTTATGATATTAGGAGTTGCTACAAACAGAATCACCAATCCCTGAATTACATTTACCATACTTGTAGAGATGCCTGCTGAGTAACTCATTTTCATAGAGCCCGCTTCCAATATTCCAAACAGAAGTGCACTTAAAAGAATTCCCACCGGATGATTGTTCGCCAATACGGCCACCGCAATTCCGGTAAATCCAAATCCTGGAGAAAATCCATCAATAAATCTTCCCATTTTCCCAAATACTTCTGTCACGCCTGCCAAACCAGCAAGAGCCCCGCTAATTCCCATTGTCAAAACAGCCGTTGTCAGCATCGGTATCCCTGCTGCCTGAGCCGCCGATTTATTTTCACCTACTGCACGGATATGATACCCTGCTCTTGTTTTCTTAAAAAAGAAGTACAAAATAACTGCTGCCGCTACCGCTATTAAAAGGGCTGTTGTTAATTGCGTCTTTGGAATTAATTTTGTCAACATATACGTTGCACCAATATCCACTGTCTGAGCTGTCATTGCTCCTTCTTGCTTTAGCGGATATGTAACAATATAAGAAGTAAAATATTGAATGATATAATTCAGCATAATTGCTACCACTACTTCATTTACCTGCAATTTAATTTTTGCAGCCCCGATAACAGCACCCACACATGCTCCTGCAAGCATGCCTGCCCCGAAAGCACAGAGGATTACCATCCCCCTGGGTGCTCCCTGCATCATAAGAGCTGTCGCCGTACTCGCCATTGCCCCTGCGTATAACTGTCCTTCTCCACCAATATTAAAAATTCCACCCTTTTTTGCAAAGGCAACTGCAAGACCTGTAAACAACAATGGAATGCTCTTACTTAATGTATTCGCAAATGCATTCTTGGATCCAAATGCTCCTTCAATCAGAGCACTATATGCTTCCAGTGGATTATAGCCGACAAGCAACATAACTCCTGCTGCGATCAACAATGAAAATAAAATTGCGCCGAGGGATAATAAAAGATTATAAAGAACTGTCTTCTGTTTCATATCTATTTTCCCCCTTTCTTTCCTGCCATAAGCAAACTAATAGATTCCGTTGTATATTTCTCCGTTTCCTGAAGTGACATCAATTCACCTTTATATAACACACCAATACGATCACTCAACTGAAATAAATCTGATAGCTCTGCTGAAATCAGTAATATAGCTTTCCCCTGATTTCGAAGTTCCAACAGAACATTATGGATAAACTTAATCGCACCAATATCCAATCCTCTCACCGGTTGACATGCTAAAATCAACTCCGGATCTTTGTCCACTTCTCTGCTCAATACTAATTTCTGTTGATTTCCACCTGATAGTGCACCGATCGGTTGTTCTCCATTGACTGCACGAACATCAAATTTTCCCATTAATTCTTTTGTTTTCTTTTCTATGTAATCTTGATTTAATATTCCTTTTCTAACATAACTGTTCTTATACTGATTTCCCAGAAGATAGTTATCTTTTAAGGAAAATCCTGGTAAGATCGCCCTTTTATATCTGTCAGACGGAATATATCCGATTCCTCTTTTACATCGCTCTTTTACGGACAGCCCGGTAATTTCTTCTTCCCAAAAGAAAATTTTTCCACATTTTACCTTCTCTAATCCCATGATCATCTCTTCTAACTGTTGCTGACCATTTCCTTCTACTCCTGCTATCCCCAATATTTCTCCAGCATGTAACTCCAAATCAACCGTCTTCTCTGCATGAGAAAGCAATCTTATATTTTGCAGAGAGAGGACTGTTTTACCTTTTTTTACCTTTTTTCTCTCCAACGTCATATCAATTTCATAGCCGACCATGAGCGTTGCCAATTCTTTTTCTGTTGTTTCTGCTGTCTTAATATATTCCACTGACTTTCCACCGCGCAAAATTGTCACATGGTCTGATACCGCCATTGTTTCTTTCAGCTTATGTGTGATAAAGATAATTGTCTTTCCCTCTTTTTTCATCTCAAGTAAGATCTGTAAAAGCTGTTCTACTTCCAATGGTGTAAGCACCGCTGTTGGCTCATCTAAAATAATAATTTCTGCTCCTCTATATAAGGTTTTTAAAATCTCCACCCTCTGTTTCATCCCAACAGAAATCTCCGAAACTTTCGCATCCACATCAAGGTCAAAATGATATTTTTCTGATAATTGTTTTACAATCCTCTTTCCCTTTTTCTTGTCAATCAGAAGTTTCCCCGGTTCACTTCCAAGAACGATATTTTCCCATACTGTCATATTATCAATCAGCATAAAATGTTGGTGTACCATTCCCAACCCCATATCAAATGCTTTTACTGCTGTCTGATGCTTGACCTCATTCCCGTTGATTTTTATACTTCCTTCATCTGGCTGATAAAGACCAAACAAAATCTTCATCAATGTAGTTTTTCCTGCACCATTTTCTCCAAGCAGGCTATGGATTTCTCCCTTTTCTACAAGAAATTCTATCTGATCATTTGCAACCATTCCAGGAAAGCGCTTTGTAATCCCACGCATTTCTACGGCATACATCCTCTGTTCCCTCCTATTTAAGAATAGATGTATTCCAGTTTTCCTGACATACATCTATCCTCTTTTTTCTTATTGGTACTGATTTTCTTTTACAAATTTTTTGGCATCCTCAATTGTCGATGGAACTTTAATTTCTTCGTCGACAATCTTTTGTTTAATTTCATCAATAATCTGAATATCTTTTTCTGATACCGGAACCTTACTTTGTTCTAATGTATAATCCATCCCTTCATCAGAAAGTCCAAGAGACACTGTTGTTCCCACTGCCAAATCTTTGTCGATGATCGCACTTTTAGCAATATCATATGAGGCTGTGTCCACTCGTTTTAAAATGCTTGCAACAATATGTTCTGGATTTACTGTGTTCTGATTTGAGTTACATCCGATCGCATAGAAATCATATTCTTTTGCAGCATCAAATACCCCCAGTCCGGCTCCCCCTGCTGCATGAAAAATAATATCTGCTCCTTGATTTTTCTGACTGATTGCAATTTCTTTTGCTGTTGTTGTATCTCCGAACGGATTATCCCCTGCCACAAAATCTGACAGACAATTGATCTCTGGATTTACATACTGTGCTCCTGCCATATATCCAGAATTCCATTTTAAGAGGATCGGTGTCTCCAATGCCGCAATAAATCCGATTGTATCATTATCTTCCACACCATATGCCGCCGCATCTTTTTTCATCAATCCTGCAAGCGCCCCTGCTAGAAAAGCTCCTTCTTCTTCTTTTGCAGCATAATTTACAACATTTTCAGCTTCTAATGTTCCATCAATAAATGCAAACTGCTGATCTGGAAATTCTGGAGCTACTTTTGATAACGCATCTGTCTGGTCAAATCCTACGCAAATAATTGCACCATATTCTCCTGAAGAAGCCATATCCCGCATCATTAATTCAAACTCTGATACCTGAGCCGGTTCTGCATAATCAAAATCAATATTTAATTCTTCCTTTGCTCTTTCAAGTCCCTCGTAAATCAAATCATTAAAAGCCTGATCTCCAAGACCCCCTACTCCTAAAATACATCCTACTTTTCCCGCGCTGTCTTTTGACTCCTTTTTACTGCCCTCATCTGTATTTCCACATCCCGAAAAAATTACAGATGCCATCATCACCATCGCCATTCCAAATGCCACACTTTTTTTCATCATTTCCTTTTTCCTTCCTTTTTTATTTTTACTTTATCAAATGTCTGCTTTATTCTCTCCAGAATACAGACATAAGTTCATTAATCGCTCGTTTTGCATCAACTTCCAATGCAAAATTAATATACTCTGCCTCTATCGGCTTTTCCCGAAGATCTGTCACAATCATTCCCCGACAATATGTACCAGAACACTCTACCCTTGCCTTTCTTTTCTGCACTTTCAAAATACTTGGAACAACTGTAGCCACCATTGCCAGCGGATCATGAAGCGGGCAATTATCTGGCGTATAGTTTTGTACTCTTGATCCATTCATATAATACGCTAACGCTTTTTTCATGTATTGTACTGCGGGCTTACATCTTGCAGAACAATATGTTTCCATCTGTTCTATATGCTTTTTAGTCAGTCTTGTCTTTAAAGTAACATCCAAACCAACAACAGTGATGTCCATTCCCGTGAGAAATACTTGATCACATGCTTCCGGATCTCCTGCGACATTTGCTTCTGCTACTGGTGATACATTTCCCGGTGCATTTACAGTTCCTCCCATCATAACCAGATTTTTTACCAGCTTAGACGCTCCGGGATATTTTTGCACCAGCATTGCTATATTGGTAAGTCGTCCCAGTGTTACAATTGTTAGTTCCTGCGGATATTTTTTCAACATCTCATAGATAAAATCTTCAGCTGCAATGTCTGTTCTGTAAGACAATTTTCCCTTCTCCAACTGTACATTTCCCACTCCGTTTTCTCCGTGGATCCATGCTACCGGACCTTCCCATATTCCATTTAAAGGCTGATTTGCTCCTACAACAACCGGTATTTTTTTATTTGTATCAGACAACTCGATAATACGTACTGTGTTTTCTGCTGCCTGCACGGCATCCACATTTCCACATCCCGTTGTAATCCCTACAATCTCAACTTCTGGATGATTTAATGCATATAAAAGCGCAATGGAATCATCTACTCCTGTATCTACATCTATTAACATCTTTATCATATTACTTCCTCCGAAACTTACCAATTTTCATTTATTTGTCTATATTATAGTTCAATTTTAGACATATTTCAATTTATTTGTACTTATCAGTATATATTTGTCTACCTTATAACCCACAGCTTATACGCTCGTCAGTTTCGCTTCTTAGCCTTATATGTGATTTCTGTTCGTCAGACCAGAGGTTTGCCTCCAGCTTCTTTCAGATTTTGCCTCACGATAAACACCCTTGCTGTTCAGCTATACATTGGGCATGTTCGGGACTTACACCCGTTAGAGTTTGCCCATGTTGGGCAAACAAAAATAAGCAGGACACATTGTGCCCCGCCCTATTATAAATTCTATTTCCATTTGTTTAAAACTTACCATTAGCTTTTCTATGCCTGTCTTTCAACCGCATTCTCCGCCTGCCTCATATCACTATATCCGTATAATCTGACTGTGCGGGCAATGATTTCTTCCACCATATTTTTACCGTTTCCCGCATATGCTGCCACAAGCTGCCCGTAGCGAACCAGTGTCTCCATAGAATACGTCTTTAATTCACCCCTCAGATATGTTTCAAAGGAGATATCTTCTGCTGTGTCTTCCGCCGTATGAACGATCCGCGCCTGCCCGGACAACTGTGGATACTCTCCTGCCATTTCTTCCCTCCAGCTTACCTGGATAGAAATAATTCCTTCGATCAACTTTTCTTTTTCCTCAGAAATTTTTGGAAGATTTTCTGCAATCTTTCTGTATTCTTCCGGCACTGTAGATTCCATCATATATGCATATTTTTCCATGATCAGATTTCTTCCCACACCTTTCCCGTCAAGAAGATCCCTCTCATAGGAGCAGAGCAGCTCCTTTTCCCACAAGGAAAACTGGCTTTTTCTCATAATATAGAAAGTTTCCCAGTCATCCTGGCAGCCGGCTCTGCCACCGGTATTTCTCACATTTTGAAACATTTCCCATTCTAATTGGATGATCGACTCTATGATCTTTGTATTTTCTCTTTTCATTCGTTCTCCTGCCTTTAAAATTCTGTCTGTATGGATTTCCAGGAAATCTTCCGTTCCATATGTCAGATGCTGTTCCCGGAGTTGTTCCAGGATTATGGCGCAGATCTGCTCAATCTCGCGCACAACCGGATCATTCCAGTTGATCTTATCTCTTCCTTCCACCGCTCTGTCATTTTGCCAATAGCAGGTCTCCGGGCGTTCTTTTGCCAGAGCCTCTGTCCGCCTTTGCAGTTCTCTGGCACCGGGCAAACGCTCCATTCCCCGCCATGCCCATTTATAATATGGCATATAGGTGCGGTGAAGCAGATATTCGATATGGACTGCTTCCCGCAGAAATTCCCACAATGCAAAAGAAGCCGCCGTCGTATCTTTCCGCTTCATGCAGCGGGCATAATTATACTGCCCTGCCTGCGCCAGAAGCGCCGCCGCAGTCGCGATCTTTTGCAGCCACAGACTTTCCGGCATCCCGGCAAGCAGACGTTCTCTGATTTTGGAAAATTTCCCGGAAGGATCGGCAAACACTTCTCCATTGACAGCCATTGCAAGCTGTTCTTCTCTCGCTTCTGCCCATGCCTGAACTATTTTCTCCATCTTTGCTTTTTCTGGATTTTCCAGTACCGAAAGCAGACTTCTTCCAACAAACTTCTCATAAAATCCGGAAATCGAAAATACGCCGTCTCTCCCGGCTCCCCGCGCAGAAGCATTCCGCCTTTTCTTCCCTTCTATCTCATCTGGAAGGTTCTCATATGCCTGCTGGAGTCTGGCGCCGATGCGATCATAGTCTTCCTGCGTAAGCCACATGCAGAATGCTGCCCCATAGTCATGATCTTCCGAAACAGCATCGTCAAACCCGAGACATTCTGACCCTTCCCCGACAAGACCGACAGCAATCCGGTCTTCATATTCCGGGAAATGTCTATGAATCATCTGTCTGCCAAATTTCTCATAATAAGCCCGTGCCAGTTCGATCCCTTTTTTCGCTCTTTTTCGTTGCCGGCTTTTACCGCATCTTCCTTCTTTCCCGCTGCATCAAGTCTTTTTCTCGTATGTGCCGCTTTTTCCAGAAGGATTTCTGCCTCTTTGGAAAATCCGGCTGCTTCCAGCACAACTGCACAGTTTTCGCATGTGATCACATAAGCATCATTCTCTCCATAAGTCGCTAAAATTACCTGGAGCGCTTTTGTGTAGCTGTCAACTGCCTCCCCATATCTGCCTGCAAGATAATACCCATGCCCGCACGCAGAAAGCGCAGCTGCATAATGGGGATCCATCCCTCCATCTTCCTCGTAAAGCTTCAGTGCTTTTTCAAGGCAGTCAAGCCCCTGCTGCATCTGCCCCATTTTAAAATACAGCTCTGACAGATTTGTATAAGTTGCCGCCGTCTCTTCCTTTGCATCCGCTGTCTGTAAAATCACTGCAAGCGCCTTCTGTAAGGCATCGAGCGCCTCTTCATGCGCATGTTCCTTCTCATAGGCCATGCTCATATTGTTGTACAGTCCGGCAAATCTTGCATCCCCGGCAGGCAGACAGTCAGCATAAATCTGTTCGGCCTCCCGATATTTTTCAAGCGCAGCCTGATATGCTCCTGCTGCCCGCAGAGCCGTTGCCGCATTGACCAATGTCGTGCCATGTTCTGCACTTCCTGCCATCTCCAGCTTTTCAATCTGTTCCAATGCCTGAAATGCAGTCTGCACTGCCTCCTCATTTCTGCTGACACTGCGGTAATATCCAGTCAGCTCATTGAAAAGGAGCAGCACCGCTTTCCCATCGTCTTTCCCGGCCGCTTCCTCCTTTTTAGCCTGCATCAGCGAATCGGTCAGAAACTGCTCCGCTTCCCTAATCTGATTTCCTGCAAACATCCCGTCCAGCTGTCTTAAAATCTCCTGTATCTGCATAGATGCGCTTCCTTTTCTAACGGATTCTGTCCGGGAATCCTACTTTGCGCTGTACCTTACGCAGTGTTTTTGTCGCATAGTAATTTGCCTTTTCTGCATTGTTTTTGATAATTCCATCAATAAACTCTTTATCTTTTTCCAGTCTTGCATATTCATCCTGAAGCGGTTTCAGCACAGAGATCACCGCTTCTCCGACTGCCATCTTAAAATCACCGTATCCTTTTCCGTCAAATTCCTTTACGGTCTCATCCGGAGTTTTTCCCGTACATGCACTGTAAATATCGATCAGATTCTTAACTCCCGGCTGCTCTTCCCGGTATAAGATCTGTGCCTCTGAGTCTGTCACTGCACGCTTACATTTGCGTATGATCGTATCCGGATCGTCCATGAGGTAAATGCTTGCATTCGGATTTTCATCAGACTTAGACATCTTCTTCGCCGGATCCTGCAGACTCATGATCTTTGCCCCGACCTTTCCGACATATGGCTCCGGAACGGTAAACACATCTCCATACACACCATTGAAGCGCTGTGCGATATCTCTTGTCAGCTCCAGATGCTGCATCTGGTCAATCCCTACCGGAACAACATCCGCCTGGAACAAAAGGATATCTGCCGCCATCAGCACCGGGTACGTAAACAGTCCTGCATTGATATTGTCCGCATGCTTTGCTGATTTATCCTTGAACTGTGTCATACGGTTTAACTCTCCCATATAGGTATAACAGTTTAAGATCCATGCAAGTTCTGCGTGTCCTGACACATGTGACTGGTAATAGATACAGTTTTTCTCAGGATCCAGCCCTGCCGCAATGTAAAGTGTCAGAAGTGCGCGTGCGCGTTTCCGGAGTGTCGCCGGATCCTGCCTTACTGTAATCGAGTGCATATCTACAACACTGTAAAAGCACTCGTATTCATCGCTTAATGTCAGCCAGTTCTTGAGCGCTCCGAGATAGTTTCCAAGTGTCAGATTTCCCGTCGCCTGCATTCCGCTGAATAATACTTTTTTGTCATTGATCATCTTTTTTTCCCTCCTAAACAAATAAAACGTCCATAGCCAAAGCTAGGGACGTCGGTATTACGTGGTGCCACCCTGATTCATATGATCAGGCAGTATCCTGATCGTATCTGCCATCCATATAACTCTTGTCTCTGTAACGTGAGAACACGGCGCCACTACTGAAAGACTTCTGTCTCTGTTCATTTTGCATCTTCCAAATCCATTCGCTGTCACTTCCCATACCGGCTTCCACCGCCTCCGGCTCTCTGTGATGTTCCATGTCAGTTACTACTTTTGGTCACTGATTTTATCTGATTTCACTATATGAACTGCTTTAAGTCTAACATCCGCCCTCAGGAAAGTCAAGCAGAGGACTTTTTATTTTCCCACAAAGTTTTTCTTACCAGTCTTCTACTTCATCGTCATAATATACGATGCCTTCTTCCAGCACAGACGCTGTGCCGTCCTTTACTTCCACAACAGATACTGCACAGTTTTTCTGCACACCACTGTCCCAGAATTGTTCTACTCCAATCCCTTTGATCGTATCCAGCATCGCCCTGAGCATCGCTCCATGCGTAGAGATCAGGATCGTCTTCTCTGCATACTCGCTGTTGCTGCAGAGATCTGTGAGAAAATCCTCTGCCCTGAGAAGCAGCTCTTCAAAACTTTCTCCGCCCGCAGGAGCACGGTAACATGCCGGATCATCATAAAAACAGTGAAACTCCGGATCCGGAATATTCATCTTTTCTCCCTTACAGTAATATCCTTCAAAAATGCCAAACCCCATTTCCTGAAGCCGCATATCTTCCAGAAGAGGAACTTCTCTTCCTTCCAGCAAAATCATGGCTGTCTCTTTCGCACGCTTCAGCGGACTTGTGACTGCAAGATCAAATGGGATCTGTTTTAGATGCTCCGCTGTTTTTTCTGCAAGCTGTCTTCCAAATGCATTGAGTGCAATGTCTGATCTCCCCTGAAGTTTTCTCTCTTTGTTCCAGTCTGTCTCCCCATGTCTGATGAAATAAATTTTCATTTGCCCCGCACACCTTCCTCTTCTGTCTTTTTCTATCGTTCTGTTTCATTGTAACACAGATTTTCCGCTCTTGCACAAAAAATCAAAAACGCTTATAATGAATGGAAGAATCAAATACCGGAGGTACTATCATGGAAAAAATCACAAGTTTTACGATCGATCATAATAAACTGATTCCGGGACTTTATGTCTCCCGGAAAGATCATGTGGAAGGTGCAGTCATCACAACCTTTGACATCCGCATGACAAATCCAAACGAGGAACCTGTCATGAATACCGCTGAGATGCATACGATCGAGCATCTGGCAGCTACCTTTCTCCGCAATCATCCAGTCTACAAAGATAAGACGGTCTATTTCGGTCCGATGGGGTGCCGTACCGGATTCTATCTGCTTCTTGCCGGCGACTACCAGTCTACGGATATTGTAGGACTGATGCGGGAACTTTTTACATTCATCGCAGAATACTATGACGAAGTTCCCGGTGCAAGTGCAAAAGACTGTGGAAATTATCTGGATATGAATCTTCCAATGGCGCGTTTCCTCGCCGGAAAATATCTGAGAGAAGTGCTCACGGATATCCGCAAAGACCAGCTGGTCTATCCGGAGTAAAGCTTTCCCCATACAAAAACAGACAGCCTCCAGCCGGATACTGTTCTTTACATGCAGAAAGAACTTCCGCGCAGGACGCTGTCTGTTTTTCATTTTTTTCGTTTCTTTCTTTCGTTTTTTCCAGCAGATTTCTCTATTATTCCCCTGGTTTTTCTATGTTCTGCCATTACAAGATGTTCTCCCGGATATATGTATACGTTGCTTCTTCTCCCTGCTCTGCCAGCATCACCAGAAGCGTCTCCAGAAGTTTCTGCGTCTCCGGATGCATCAGCTTCTCATATCCGCTCCCACTCTCATAATACTCCAGTGCGCTTTTTTTCGTGTACTGATCTTTTTTATAGACTTTGCAGGCGGCGATCCGGTCAAGAAACATCTCGACAACATATTTTTCCGGCATTTTCATTCCGACCATACCGCTCGTTCCATCCAGTGCATAGTCGATCCAATACTCATAATGATGCTTATTGCGTCCTTTGTGATGCAGCCATGCAGAAGAATAACCTCTTTCCTCCCGCTCTGCATTGTTCGGACTCCTTGTCCCCTGATAGTATTTTGCTCCGACTCTGAACTCTGTCCAGCTATACTTTGACAGATCGTGCAAGAGTCCCTGCCGGTATAATCCAAGCCGGAAACACTCTCGCATTACAAGCAGTTTATGATGTGTGATCGTACAAAAATGTCTCCATGCATTTCCCATTTTGCCCATCCTTCTCTTCATATTCTAAAGGTTACAGCCAGCTGTACATACTCATCCTGATCACAAACAGAAGAAGCAGATGCAGCGGATAAAACAGATAAAATACATATTTCATCCTCGGTCCCTGCTCGCCATTATACAGTAAGATCAATGGCAGTGCCAGTACTGCAAACACTTGTATATAGCCCTGCAGGAAAATATTGACTGCGGCTACAGAAAGGCACATCCATACCTTTTTCCCTCGAAATGCCCAAAAACAGAGAATGATCAAAAGCCCCATCGAACTGTAGTCTGTCCGCAGAAACTCTGCCAGAAGCATAAACAGAAGAACCATCAGAAAATTGAAAAAAGCAGGGTACTGTTTTGTCAGATAATACAGCATGATCAGTCCGAGGAACAGTGTGAAAAATACATTTTGATGCATTCCATCTAAAATCCTGCCATAAAACAGAAGGTCAAACGGGATCTCGGAAATTAACGCAAAGATCCCCATTCTTCTTATATAGCGGATTACATCATGCGTGTGCATAAATCCCTCTACCAGAAGAAAGCAGAAGATTGGAAATGCGATCCTTCCTATGATCCTCAAAATCGGATATTGCGGGAACAGCGCCGCCCCCACATGATCGATCAACATTGCCGTAATTGCGATCAGCTTCAGACCAAAAGAGCTCAGCCCCGGTCTTTTTATCATTTCATTCATAGATTTCCTTTTCCCTTCTTCACAGTTTGGCATTTCTCTGCCACGAGTGCAGCCACACTCCTGCCCTCCAGAACAATACTTCTTTTTCCTGCAGCAGATACCGGTTTCTCCAGAAAGCCTTCTGCTGTCGACATTACCTGATACCATGCCTGATCTTTCGGAAGCGATGGAAGCGCAAAAGAATGCTCGATCCAGTGCATGTTATAGAGGAGAAAACAGTCCTTCTCTTTCAGATGTCTTCCACTGTATAAAATTCCAAGCTGTCTGCTGGATGCCTCCTGCTGGATCTGCCATGCAGCTTCCCCGTGATAAGAGATATCCGGAATTCCACTTCCGCCGCGGTCCGTACCAGCCAGCGATTCCTTCTGATGCAGCACAGGATGTTCTTTTCGAAATGCGATCATCTGTTTCACATATGCAAAAAACTCCTGTTCTTTCCCAAGTCTGCTCCAGTCTACCCAGCCAGTTTCATTGTCCTGACAGTAGACATTATTATTTCCTCCCTGGCTGTTCCCAAACTCATCTCCTGCCAGCAGGCACGGAACTCCCTGAGCAGTCATCAAAAGAAAGATCCCATTTTTCTTTTGCTCCTGCCGCAATTTTAACACCTGCTTTTTGCGCGTCTTTCCTTCTGCACCACAATTCCAGCTGTAATTGTAATCCGGTCCATCCTCATTTCTCTCGCCGTTTGCCTCATTATGCTTCGCATCATAGGATACAAGATCCTGAAGTGTAAATCCGGTATGATTTGCCATATAGTTGCAGGAGCCGGATGCATCGCTTTTTCTCCGAAGCTGTTCTGCCGCAGCCGCGATCATCCCCTCATCCCCCTTCAAAAATCTCCGCATCGTATTTTGAAATGTTTCATCTTTCACGAAAAGCTTTGTTCCGCACAAAACCGGAT
>JAPFCT010000131.1 GCA_026169575.1 Faecalimonas sp. | reverse complement strand
GTAGGAGTCATTTGAGCATAAATGATTCATTTGGCTCATATAATAAATTATATAAAAGATGGCGCCATAGCCAAGTGGTAAGGCAAAGGTCTGCAACACCTCTATCACCAGTTCAAATCTGGTTGGCGCCTTAGAAAAGTATCGAAGTAATTCGGTACTTTTTTCGTTATCTAGAATTTGGAATCTCTATTTTTCCGGAAATATGTTTTTATGGATACATTTTTATCTTTCGCTATTAAAGATATTAAAATATAAGAAAAAGTGAATGAAAAAGTGTTCTTCATTCGTATATAAGATGAAGACAAATTGATAGATGAAATTACAGTTCTGACAAGCCAGAGGAAACTTTGAGTAGATCAGGAATGTAGCACGAGAAAGGAGAATGTATTATGAAAAGAAGAATAGCAGTAGTTTGTATCGGAGTGATGCTGGCATCTTCCGTGTTAGCGGGAAACGTAGACGGAAAGGAACCAGGAAGTAAAGGAAGAGGGGCAGCTTATTCGGATGTGAATGGAGATGGAATCTGCGATAACCGGATCTGTGATCATCGGACAGAATTTTGTAAAGAGGAAGACCCGGATGGATGGTGCGATGAGAAGAAAAGATGTTATGTAGATGCTGATCAAGATGGAGTCTGCGATGAGTGTAAGAATTCCTATGTGGATGCTGATGGTGACGGGGTCTGTGATCATCTGGGAAAAGAAGAGAAAAAGGCAGATAAGGTTATGTACAAGAATGGAAGATGTGGGAAAAACGAAAGGATACGGCATGGAAGAAGGAACTGCAGATAGTTTCTGGAGGGTGCTGAAAAGTGTAGGACCGGAAGAAAAAGCGGAAATCCTTTCAGGAAGCATCAGGAGAGGGGGAACTATATGTCATGCGGAGTGAAGCAGAAGTGCGGCGTGTGATCGATCTGTATGCGGATACGGTAAAGAGACTTTGCATGATCTATTTAAAGAATGAGGCGGACACGGAAGATATTTTTCAGACTGTTTTTTTGAAATATTTTGAGAGTAAAGTAGCATTTGAAAATGAAACACATGAAAAAGCATGGATCATCCGTGTT
>JAPFCT010000217.1 GCA_026169575.1 Faecalimonas sp. | reverse complement strand
TGAAAGCCATAAAAGAACAGCCATTTTTCGTGAAAATCGGAAAAGAAGGTTAATTTTTTGTATATATGAGACAAAAAATGAAAGGAGAAACATGAGAAAACTAGCTTTAAATGATGAAATATTACTAAAAATCGAGAAGCCTGCCCGTTACATCGGGAACGAGGTCAACTCGGTGATGAAAGACAAAAACGAGGTGGATATCCGTTTTGCCATGTGCTTTCCGGACGTCTACGAGATTGGAATGTCCCATCTGGGAATCCAGATCCTCTATGATATGTTTAACCGGAGAGAGGATGTCTGGTGTGAGCGTGTGTACTCTCCGTGGATGGATCTTGACAAAATCATGCGGGAACAGAAGATTCCTCTGTTTGCACTGGAATCCCAGGATCCAATCAAAGAATTTGATTTTCTCGGAATTACGATCCAGTACGAGATGTGCTATACAAATATTCTTCAGGTACTGGATTTAAGTGGCATCCCGTTGTTTGCCAGCGAGAGAAGTGAGAACGATCCGATCGTGATTGGTGGAGGACCATGTACGTACAATCCGGAGCCTCTGGCAGATTTCTTTGATATTTTCTATATCGGGGAGGGAGAGACCGTCTACAATGAGTTGTTAGATGCATATAAAGAGCACAAACAGACGGGAAGCAGCAGAAGAGAATTTTTGGAACGTGCAGCAGAAATTCCGGGGTTGTATGTGCCGGCATTTTATGATGTGACATACCATGAAGATGGAACGATTGCTTCTTTTGTTCCGAACAATCCGCATGCGAAACCGACGATCGAAAAGCAGATGGTACTAAATGTCACAGATACTTATTATCCGGAAAAACCGGTTGTGCCGTTCATTAAGGTGACGCAGGACAGAGTTGTTCTGGAAATCCAGAGAGGATGTATCCGCGGCTGCCGGTTCTGTCAGGCAGGAATGTTGTACCGTCCGACGAGAGAACGTGCGTTGGAACGGCTGAAAGAGTATGCCTACAAAATGTTAAAGAGCACCGGACATGAGGAGATTTCTTTAAGTTCTCTAAGTTCCAGTGATTATTCGGAGCTGGAAGGTCTTGTGAATTTTCTGATTGAGGAATTTAAGGGGAAAGGAATCAATATTTCACTGCCGTCTCTGAGAATTGATGCGTTTTCACTTGACGTTATGAGCAAAGTGCAGGATGTCAGAAAGAGCAGTCTGACTTTTGCGCCGGAGGCAGGATCACAGAGACTTCGCGATGTCATCAATAAAGGACTGACAGAGGAGATTATCCTGGAAGGAGCCGGACAGGCATTTGAAGGCGGATGGACGAGAGTGAAGCTGTATTTTATGCTGGGACTTCCGACTGAAACCGAGGAGGATATGAAGGCGATCGCGCATCTTGCAGAAAAAGTGGCAGAGCGTTACTATCAGATCCCAAAAGACCAGAGAAATGGAAAATGTCAGATCGTTGCAAGTACTTCCTTCTTTATTCCAAAGCCGTTTACACCATTTCAGTGGGCAACGATGTGTAATAAAGAAGATTATATCCAGAAAGCACATGTTGTCAACAATGAGATGAAGGCACAGCTAAACAGAAAAAGTCTGAAGTATAACTGGCATGAGGCAGATGTCACTGTGCTGGAGGGTGTGTTTGCGCGCGGAGACAGAAAAGTATCAAAGGTAATCCTGGAAGCCTATAAAATGGGATGTCTGTATGATTCCTGGTCTGAATTTTTTGACAATGAGAAATGGATGGAAGCATTTGAAAAAACAGGTGTGGATATTGCATTCTACAATCTGCGGCAGCGTGAGATGGATGAGGTCTTCCCATGGGATTTCATCAATATCGGTGTGACGAAGAAGTTTTTGCAGCGTGAGTGGGAGCGTGCGATGAAAGGGGAAGTGACGCCGAACTGCAAAATGAAATGCGCCGGATGTGGAGCGGCAATTTACGGAGGAGGTGTCTGCATTGAAAGCAAGAATTAAATTCCGCAAATATGGTGTGATGAAGTTTATCGGTCATCTGGACATTATGAGATATTTCCAGAAGGCGATGAGAAGGGCAGAAATCCCGATCGCGTTTACGGGAGGGTACAGTCCGCATATGGTAATGTCATTTGCAAATCCGCTTGGGGTTGGTCTGACCAGTGATGGAGAATATTTTGACATTGAACTGACGGAGTCTGTTGACTTTGCACAGGCAGTTCAGAACTTAAATACAGTGATGGTCGATGGGATGGAGATTGTCAATATGGTTGAAATTCCGGATGATAAGAAGAAAACCGGGATGGCGATCGTTGCTGCCGCCGACTATGTGTCTGAGTTTGTGACAGAGCAGCCAGTGAAAGGACTGGAAGAGAAGATTGCTGCATTTATGGAGCAGCCGGAGATCATTGTGTGGAAAAAGACGAAAAAAAGTGAGAAAGATGTCAACATCAAGCCGATGATCTATGAGATGAGAGAGCAGGATGGGAAAGTTTATATGCTTGTGGCCACCGGAAGTGTGGAGAATTTAAAACCGGAACTGGTGATGCAGGCGTTTGGGAAATTCCTCGGGATAGATCTGGGGCAGACTGCGATGCGCCATCATCGTCTGGAAGTATATGCGGATGTGGGAAGTGAAGGCAAACATCGTTTCATGCCACTGGATCAGCTCGGGATGTAGGTGGTTTCGGATATGAACAGAAAGTTAGTGATTACAAAGATTGAAGACCGGGCTGTGACGGCGGTGCTGGAAAATGAAGAGGTCACAGAACTTCATGTCAGCGATAAACGTACAGAGGCGCATCGTGTGGGAAATATTTATGTAGGAAAAGTGAAAAATATTGTCCCGAATATCCAGGCGGCATTTGTTGAGATTGCAAACGGGGTGGAATGTTATTATTCGATCCCGCAAAATCCAAATCCACATTTCACACAGAAAATCGGGAAAAAACCGCTTTGCATTGGAGATGAACTGCTCGTCCAGATTGAGAAAGAAGCGGTCAAGACGAAGGTTCCGACTGTGACCTCCAATTTAAGCTTTACCGGGAAATATGTCGTGCTGACTTCCGGGATAAAGAAGATTGGGATTTCTTCCAAGATTACCGGAGAAAAGCGAAAAGAGATGCAGGAAGCTGTAAGTGCGTTTCAGTCAGAAGCGTACGGATTTATTGTCCGGACAAATGCGAAGGATGTTCCGGTAACACTTGTGGAACGGGAACTGGAAGAACTTGCAAAAGTGTATGTGCGGTTACTGGATATTTCCGCTTCCCGAAAAGTGTTCAGCTGCCTTTTTGAGGCGCCGCTTATGTATCTGTCAAATATCCGGGATATTTACCAGGAAGGGCTGACAGACATTGTGGTAGAAGAAGCGCTTTTTGAAGAAGTAGAGCAGTACCTGAAAGAGGAACAGCCGGAGGATTTGCAGAAACTGACCTGCTATGCAGACAGACAGCTGCCGCTTTATAAATTGTATTCGCTGGAGTCTGTCATTTCGAGGGCGCTTTCAGAGCGGGTATGGATGAAGTCAGGGGCCTATCTTGTGATCCAGCCGACGGAGGCGCTGACCGTGATCGATGTCAACACGGGGAAGTGCGTTGCAGGGAAGAAAGATGATGGCTTTTATATGAAGATCAATCTGGAGGCGGCAAGAGAGGCGGCAAAACAGATCCGGCTCAGGAATCTGTCAGGGATCATTCTGATCGACTTTATCAATATGAAATCAAAAGAGCGCACAAAGGAGCTGCTTGAATTTTTTGAAAAAGAGCTTCGGAAAGATCCGGTACAGACGATTCTTGTCGATATGACACAGCTGCAGCTTGTGGAAGTGACACGGAAAAAAGTAAGAAAACCTTTAAAAGAGGCGGTCAGCCAGGAAAAAGGATAGGGATTGCCGGAGCAGGAAGGGAAGAAAATGGGAAAAAAAGAACTGAAGACAAATGCGATGCGGATGTTGGAGCGGCAGAAGATTCCATTTACCTGTATCACCTATGAGTGTGACGGATTTATTGATGGGATACAGATTGCCGATCAACTGAAAGAGCCGCATGAGCTGGTCTATAAAACACTGGTCACAGTCGGAAAAAGTAAAGAACACTATGTATTTGTGATCCCGATCGAGGAAGAACTGGATTTAAAGAAAGCGGCGCGGGCAGTTGCTGAAAAATCACTTCTCATGCTTCCACTGAAAGATCTGACAGCTGTTACCGGATATGTAAGAGGAGGATGTACGGCGATCGGGATGAAGAAAGCGTTTCCGGTTGTCGTAGAAAAACACGCGGAGGCATTGGAGGAAATGATCGTAAGCGGTGGAAAGATCGGGATGCAGATCAGGATCAGTCCTGAGAATTTTCAAAAAGCGACTGGGGCAGTTTTTGAAGAAATCATCGTATCCGGATAGAAAAACAGTTCTTTTTTAGGAAAAACGGAGGAATTTCTTAAGGAATTCTGAAAGGGATAGCAATTTTCTGCCGGATATAGTAGAATGCAGGAAAACAAGGCAGAAAGGGGAATTGGAGAAAACGATGTGGAACAGAGTGATTTTTGGATACGACTTTTATCATGTGCTGCTATGGTTTCTTGTGTACAGTATGCTTGGATGGCTGGTGGAATCGATTTACATGTCAATCTGCAACAGAAAGCTTACGAACCGCGGGTTTGCAAGAGGACCGATCTGTCCGATCTATGGGGTAGGGGCGCTGACGGTTTTCTTTCTGCTGAAGCCATACAGTGATGATCTCTGGAAATTATTTTTCTTCGGATCTTTGCTGGCGACAGCATTAGAATATGTTACCGCAGTGCTGATGCATAAGATTTTTGGAGAAATCTGGTGGGATTATACAGACAAGCCGTTTAACTATAAGGGGATCCTTTGTCTGGAAAGCTCGATCGCGTGGGGATTTTATACGATTGGATTATTCGTATTCCTTCACGGATTCGTGGAGGGGATCGTAAATGGCATCCCGATCGTGGCAGGAAAAGCGGTTGGCGGATTTCTGGCAGTACTGTTTCTCCTTGACTTTGCAGATGCATTTTATCGTGAGAAGCGGGATATATTTCCAGAAAAGTTTATACGGATTCGGGAAGGGATTTTTCGGCGGTTTTCAAAGTGACAGAAAGGTACAGAACTCTCATATAGATTCTGTACTTTTTTCTTTACAGCGCAAAGAAAAAATGATATAGTACGCTTATAGTCGAGAAAGATTCTGAATCATTCAGGCATGTCTGCCAGAGAACCCGGTGAGTTTTAGGAAAAGTGAAAAAAGAATTGACAATCCTAATTAAGTAGGATAGTATATTAACTAGAAAAACGAACATAAGTTCGCACTGTGAAAAGGAGAAGATTATGGCAGGAGAAGATAAATTAAAGGCGCTGGATGCAGCGATTGCAAAGCTAGAGAAAGATTTTGGAAAAGGAGCAGTGATGAAGCTTGGAGATGCGGCGGCCAATGTCAGTGTGGAGACCGTGCCGACAGGATCCTTGAGCCTTGATATCGCACTTGGTCTTGGAGGCGTGCCAAAGGGACGTATTATTGAGATCTACGGACCAGAGTCAAGTGGTAAGACGACCGTGGCTCTTCACATGATCGCAGAAGTGCAGAAACGGGGAGGAATTGCAGGATTTATCGATGCGGAGCATGCACTGGATCCGGTATATGCGAAGAATATCGGTGTGGATATCGATGAATTGTATATTTCGCAGCCGGACAGTGGTGACCAGGCGCTGGAGATCACGGAGACGATGGTGCGCTCAGGCGCGATGGATATCATCGTTGTGGACTCTGTTGCGGCGCTTGTTCCGCGTCAGGAGATCGAGGGAGATATGGGCGACAGCCATGTGGGTCTGCAGGCACGTCTGATGTCTCAGGCACTTCGAAAGCTCACGCCGGTGATCAGTAAGTCAAACTGTGTTGTTATTTTTATCAATCAGCTCCGTGAAAAAGTAGGTGTCATGTTCGGTAATCCGGAGACGACGACCGGAGGACGCGCGCTGAAATTCTATGCTTCGATCCGTATGGATGTCAGAAGAACAGAGACTTTAAAGCAGGGCGGAGAGATGGTAGGTAACCGTACACGGATCAAAGTTGTGAAAAATAAGATCGCGCCGCCGTTTAAGGAGGCAGAGTTTGATATCATGTTTGGAAAGGGAATCTCAAAAGAAGGGGATATCCTTGATCTGGCAGCAGGGCTTGATATCATCAATAAGAGCGGTGCATGGTACGCTTACAATGGAGATAAAATCGGGCAGGGACGTGAGAATGCAAAGACATATCTTTCAACGCACCCGGAAGTGATGGAAGAGATCGAAGCAAAAGTGCGTGCCCACTATAAGCTGGACGGATCTGCAGAAGAGGAGAACGGTGCAGACCAGAAAGAAGAATAAGCGATGATTGTCACGAAGACAGAGGCTGTATCAAAGAATAAATATAAAATAGAGATCGATGGAGCATTTGCGTTTGTCTTGTACAGAGGAGAGATGTCGCGCTATCAGATCTGCGAGGGCAGCAGCATTTCAGAGGAACTGTGCCAGCAGATCAAAACAGAGGTGATTTTGAGGAGAGCCAAGCTGCGGGCGATGCATTTGCTCAACGATATGGATCGGACAGAAGCGCAACTGCGCAGGAAGCTTTCGCAGAATCTTTACCCGGAAGACGTAGTCGAAGAAGCGATGTCATATGTAAAATCTTTCGGCTATATCGATGACCTCGGCTATGCAAAGCGTTATGTCCAGAGCAGGCAGGGACAGAAAAGCAGGCGGGAGCTGTATGCGAAGCTGGCAGACAAAGGCATTGCCCGGGATCTGATCGATCTTGCAATCGAAGAGTGCTATGAGGGGGATGATGAGACAGAGGCAATCCGCCGCATGGCAGCAAAGAGAAAATACCGCTTTCAGGATGCCACGCGGGAGGAACAGCAGAAACAGGCTGCCTATTTTATGAGAAAGGGATTTTCTTATGAAAATATCCGTAAGGCTTTGCAGTCAGACAAGATCGGTTTTTAATGTATCGTACACGGTACAGTAATTAAAAATACTGAAGTGAAAAGTTTATTTCCACTTT
>JAPFCT010000138.1 GCA_026169575.1 Faecalimonas sp. | reverse complement strand
CGGAAGAGCTGAAAGAAAGTTATGGGAGCGTTCTCTATGGCACAGAAGGAGAACTTCAGTGGAAGTTATTCCCGCTTTATCCTACTTTGAAGGCATATTTACAGCTCCTTTTGGACAGTCCGGATTTCTTTGTGATGTTCTGGAACTCGTGCAGGCAGACCTTTTCTGTACTGGCAGGACAGATGCTGTTTGGGCTTCCGGCGGCGTGGGCGCTTGGCAGATACCGGTTTCCCGGAAGGAAGGTCATTTTGTATCTGTATATGATCCTGATGATTCTTCCGTTTCAGGTGACAATGGTATCAGGATATACCGTATTGTCCTTTTTTTCTGCGCTGGATACGCACTGGGCAGTGATCCTTCCGGGGATGTTTGCCACCTTTCCGGTATTTCTGATGACCAAATTTTTTCAGCAGATACCGGATTCGCTGTTGGAGGCGGCGAAAGTCGACGGAGCAGGGGCGGCGGCATCTTTTTTCTATATCGGCCTGCCGCTTGGAATGCCGGGAATTGTATCCGCTTTGATCTTAAATTTTCTGGAATACTGGAATGCGATCGAGGCGCCGATGACATTTCTGAAGACAAAAAGTCTGCTTCCGGTATCTCTGTATTTATCAAATATCACGGTCAGCGATATGGGAAGCGCCTTTGCGGCATCCATTCTGATCATGGCGCCTTCGGTATTTTTGTTTGCCTGCGGGCAGAATTATTTAGAGCAGGGGATTCTTGCATCGGGACTAAAGGAGTAGAAGCATGAAGAGAATGAAAATCAACAAAAAACAACTGGCAGCGGCGGCCTTTGCAGCATTTTTCCTGATCATGGCGGTCTGTATGGGGATCTCAAGGATTGCGGCATCCATTCTTGTGCCAAAAGTGACGACCGGGAGTGTGCAGGAGGGAAAGCTAAGCGTAGTCATACAAGGGAAAGGGATTGTTGAGACGAGGATGGAAAGCCTTGTTCCGCTTGAAAAGGGACTGCGGGTAGAGAAGGTACTTTCTGCGGGGACAGCGGTAAAAAAAGGAGACGTTCTTTTGCAGTATGACAAAGTATATCTGCAGGAATCTGTCGATAAGAAGCGGGCGGAGATCCAGAAGCTGGAGCTGGCAGTACAGCAGGCAAGGGTGACCGGGCAGCCTCCGGCAAGGGCAGCAGCCACAGACGGGGCGGCGCGGGATGTGCAGCTGTCGGAAGAAAATTATGCGAGGGCGGAGGAAGGATATTCCACGGCTGCAGCAAACTATGAGGAAGGGATCCTGCTTCTGCAGCAGACACTGGAAGGAGAAAAACAAGCGGCAGAGGAAGAGAAAGCGAGCGCTATGAAGCAGGCGCAGGAACTGGAGCAGGCAGGAAAAACAGAGGAGGCAGAAGAACTGCGCCGGCAGGCAGAAGAAGCAGCGCAGCAGAGGATCGCACAGGCGCAGGCAGTATATGACGGGGCTGTGCAGGAACTGGAGATCCAGAAGCAGCAGGCGCTGGCAGATCTGCAGGCGCAGGGCTCTGCGCGGGATCAGGCATACAATGCCTATGAAAGCGCCAGAGAGCAGGATGCCGTGGCAGCTGCAAATGATCAGAAGACAGCGGAGGCAGGCAGCTATACAATCCAGTCTGCCCAGGTGGATTTGGATCTGGCAAAAAAGGAACTGGCAAAACTTGAGCAGGTGCAGGCAGAAAATGCCGAGGTAAAGGCATCCGAAAACGGGGTGCTGAAAGAGAGCAGTGTAACGGCAGGTGGAGTGACTGATGAGACTTCTTTTCTAATGCTTGGCTGGGGTGGTTACCGCATCAAAGGAGGCCTGTCGGCAGAAGATCTGTCAAAGGCAGAAGTGGGAGATGAAGTGAAGATCACAGTTCCCGGTCAGGGGAAAGCGCTGAAAAAGAACATAGAAGAAATTCTTTCAGGCACTGCAGGTTTAGGAAAACTGCCGGGAAGCGGAGCAGAAAACGGAGGTGCGGATTCATCCGGGAATACAGCTGCAGCAGGAAGTTTTTATGCATTGCTCAATGAGAAAGAGGCGGCATATGGAAGTGAAGTCTCCTATGAGATCAGCAGGCAGACTGAATCTGCCTATCCGCAGGTGCTCCCACTCTCCGCGGTGCGGAAAGATACAGAGGGAACATATTGCCTCGTGGCAGAAAAGGAGGAGACGATTCTTGGCGCAGAATATAGGGCAAAGCGCATTCCGGTGACGGTGGCAGAGAAAGATGGCACGCACGCAGCAGTCATTTCCACATTGACAGATCAAGATAAGGTGATCGTGGGGAGCAGTAAGGAAATTGCCCCGGAAGATAAGGTGAGACTGAAAGAATGAAAATGAGAAAAAGTAAATGGGGCAAAGCAGGAATCATTCTGACGGGTGTATGCTGCTGGTGTCTGGCACTGTGTTTCTTAACTAAGATCGAACAGAAAGCGGGCTGCTTTAACGGGTATTTTTCTTCGCCTGCGGTAACTTGTGGGGAAGTCCGGAGGTTTCAGGAGCAGTCACAAAAGCCGGAAATGCTGCCGGAGATCACAGCATGGTCAAAAGAAGAAGGACAACAGATCTGCGGGAAAATACGGGAAAGTGTCACGGAAGATGTATGGAAACTTTCGGGAAATATGGAACATTTCTTTGCGGGATCACTGGCGGGCGGAAACTATCCGTGGGAAGAAGACGAGGAAGGCTGTATGATCAGCACTGCACTTGCAGAAAAATTATTTGGCACACAAAGAATAGAGGGAATGCAGATAGAGATTGCAGGAGAGGAATACTGGATCCGCGGCTGTGTCAAAAGCAGAGAAGCATTTGCAGCCATTCACGCAGAAAAAGAAGAGGTCATGCAGGGGATCTTTCTGAGTTATGAGGATCGAAGCGTGTCAGGTTCTTCGGCGAAAAATCTCCTGGGGCAGATTGTGGGAAGAGAGCCGGATGGAGTTTGGGAAGGAAATCTGTACAGCGCAGCTGCAAGGGTTGTGGTGACGATCCCTGCCTGGGTACTGGCAGTCGTCTGTGTGAGCGGAGGGTGGAGTCTGACCGGCAGGATCACAGATTTTCGCCTGCGCCTGGTCATAAAACTGACTGTGGCTGCGGGAATCTGTGCGCTGACTGCCTTTGGACTCGGCGTCACCTTCCGGTTTTCTCCGGATTATCTCCCGGCGATGTGGTCAGATTTAGAATTTTTTCCTGGTCTGATTGAAAAGAAGTGGGGAGAATTTCAGAATGTCTGCCAGTTTGCACTTTGCCCCGGCGATGCGGGGATGCTTGCAACTTTCAGAAATATAATGTTTGCGGTAGCTGGAAGTCTGCTATCGGCGGTCAATATTTCGGCAGACATAAAAGCCGTACTGATTCAGCAGTGTCAGAACCGTTTTGAACCAGACGATCCCTCCGAATAGCGCCAGGATCGTCACACCGATGTTGACGGCACCGGAGCTGTTCATCAGCGGGCGGAGTAGTTCCACCAGTGCCCAGATCGGAGCAAGTGAGAGAGCAAACAGAAGAAGGAATCCGGTGATCCCGTGTTTCTGTGTGATCTTTGGAAATTCAAACCGGATCTTGCAGTTTGTGCAGGAGTCCGGAAGGCCGAATTTTAAATCAATTTTTCTGCCGCAGTTTGCGCAGTAAAGTTCTTTTTTTGTAAACATATCATAAATCCTCCATCGTGTCCGCAGGCGGACAAAAATATATAAAAATATCATACCATTTCAGAACAGAATCGTCACGAAAATTTTGTGAAAAAATTTTCTCAGATTTCGATTAAGAAGTAAGATAAAAGATGCAGAAACAGCGGCGGGATGGTATACTGAAAAGAAAAGTCAGGGGGATGGTCGGATGCAGTATATGGAACTGGCGCAGGACATAATCAATGAAGTAAAGAAAGTAGTGATCGGAAAGGATGCGTGTATCTGGAAGGCAATGGCGGCGATCCTTGCGGGAGGACATATTCTGATCGAAGATATCCCCGGCGTGGGGAAGACAACACTGGCGCTTGCGTTTGCAAAAAGCATGGGACTTGACTGGAAGCGGGTACAGTTTACGCCGGATATCCTTCCGTCAGATCTTGTCGGATTTTCAATGTACCAGAAAGAGCGGGGACAGTTTTTCTATCAGCCCGGGGCTGTCATGTGTAATCTGTTTCTTGCAGATGAACTGAACCGGACATCGCCGAAGACACAGTCGGCGCTGCTTGAGGTGATGGAGGAAGGGACGGTCACTGTTGATCAGGTTACACGGGAAGTTCCGAAACCGTTTTTTGTCATTGCCACAGAAAATCCGATGGGATCTTCCGGAACACAGATGCTGCCGGAGTCACAGCTGGACCGCTTTATGATCTGTATGACGATGGGCTACCCGGATATCCGCCATGAGATTGAGATCGTAAAAGGAAATCAGAAGCGGCAGGCAGAAATACCGGTCCGCGCTGTGATCTCTGCGCCGATCTTGCAGCGCATGCAGGAACAGGTGGAGGAGATCTATATCCATGACCGTGTCTATCAGTATATCGGAAGCCTGATACAGATGACGAGGGAACATCCGATGATCGCATACGGCGTCAGTCCAAGAGGAACGATCGCCCTTGCGAAGATGGCGAAAGCAACTGCTTTTTTACATGGGCGGGAATACTGCACGCCAAAAGATGTGCAGGATGTGTTTTTAGCCGTGGCGGGACATCGGATTTCCCTGAACGCCAGGGCGAGGGCACAGAGAGTGGACAAAGAAGAAATACTCCGGGAAATTCTCCGCCAGGTTCCGGCTCCGCTTCCAAACCGGGGATAAAAGGGCAGGAGCAGTGTGCGGAAGGGAGGAATGCGGATGAGAGGGAAAATAGTCTATGCGGGGATCCTGGCGGTGACGGGATATCTGAATCTGATGTACCGGTGGGAACTTGGAAATTTTGTTCTGGCATTTGAGGCGGTGCTTCTGCTTCTTTTGCTTGGCAGCGCAGTTGTTTCCTGGTTTGGCGTGTCGGCAGAGTGGAAGCATACCAGATTGTTTCTGGAGGAAGGCGAGGAGATGCAGAGTCAGATTTTTGTCAGAAACCGCCTGCGTTTTCCGGTCTGTAAAGTACGGATCGATTTGTGCTATCAGTATTCTGGAGCAGAGAAGAAGCGGAAAGAACGTCTGTGGACGGCGGTCGGCGCAAAGGCGGAACAACAGATTTCTGTCAGACCGCTTCAGAAGTATCCGGGAAAGGTATGTGCGGAACTGGTATCCTGCCGCGTATACGATGTGCTGGGAGTCTGGTCATTCCGGAAACGTATGAAAAAGAAAGCAGAACTGCTGATTTTTCCAAAACCATACCCGGTTGTGACGGAAGTGACGGCTCAGACGAGAAATTTTCCGCTGGAAGGTGAGCGGTTTTTAGAAGAAATCAGCGGGGATGATCCATCAGAATTATTCGCACTGCGGGAATACCAGCCAGGGGACCGGATCGCGCGCGTGCACTGGAAACTTAGCGCAAGGCAGGGAGACTGGTATGTGAAGGAATTTGGCAGACCTGTTGGAGCTGCGGTGCTGCTTTTGCTGGAACCCGTGTGGAAAGAAAGGAGCGCAGATGCGGAAGAGGTCCGTATCTATCTGCAGACGGTGGTATCCCTTGTGAGAAGTCTTTTGGATGCGGAGTGTGGCCATGTTGTGAGCTGGATCGCAGAAGATGGAGAGCTGCAGCGGATGCAGATTTTTCACGAAGAAGATTTTTATCCGTTTGTAATCCGGTTTCTGGAAACATGGGAGGCAGGGAGGCAGTCAGAAGAATGTCTTGCAGAGAGTTACCGGATGATCTATCCGCAGGAGCGGTATCATACGATCCTTTCCTGGCGCGGAGCAGGCGGCTTTTTTAAAAATGAGGAGCAGATTTTCGGCGGCCGGCTGCCGGAGGTTCCGGAGTGGCTCAGACAGTGCGGGCTGGAAGTGTAAGAGAGGGGGCGTAGGATGGAAGCAGTATGGAGCATCTTCTATGGGACAGCGGGGACACTTGGCATATTGCATGGAATCGCAGATGCATTTGAAATCCCATATGATCCAAACATTATTTTGATCTGGACGGTACTTTTTTCTGTGATCTGGGGCGTGGTGTCTGGATGGAAACAGTACAGAACCTATCTGTTTCCATCGGCTGCAGCATTGTTTGCGTGGATCGGATTCTGGAAATGGAAGGAGATCCGGGAGGGAGTCTGTCGCAGTCTGGAGCGGGCAACGGAGGCAGTCAATGCATATTATCAGGTCGACTGGCAACCGGTGGAGTATGTGAGAGCAGGCGGGATCTCCACGGAGCAGACGGCGCTTCTGGCAGCGGCAGTCCTTATAAGCTGCCTGCTTGTCACCGGATTTCTGCAAAAGAGAGGAAAGATCTGTTTGACAGTATTGCTTGCACTTGGATTTCTGTCACCGTTTCTAGTCGGACAAGTGCCGGAGGATCGCACCGTCTGGGAACTGTTTGCAGCGGTCATGGGACTTCTGGCAATGCAGACTGCTCTTCCGGGAAAGAGAGGGCAGGTCAGGTTTTCTGGAGCGGCAAATGGAGTACTGGTCGGAACAGCAGCGCTTGCGTTTGCAGGAGGTACATTTATTGTGGAACCATTGCTGCAGACAATCTTTCCGCCGGACAGTCCAAAGCAGAAACTGGCATTGGAAGAACTGTGGCAGGATATCCGAAAAGACAGTGGGGAGAGTGGAAGTGCAGATCATGCAAAGGGAGGCGTCGGAAACGGAGATTTATCTGTGGCAGGCCGTCTGGAACCGGGAAAAGAGCCGCAGCTGAAAGTGACAGTCTCGGGAAAACCACAGAGCGATCTGTATTTGTGTGGATATATTGGTACGGATTACAATGGAAAACGTTGGGAAAAGCTGGAGCGCGGTGCAAGAGACCAGCTTGGCAGACGAGAAGAACTGGAGGAGCGGAAAGGGGATTCTTATCACTGGCTGCGTGAAAGAAAAGAAGAAATAAGACTTCTGGCAGAGTATATTGACACAGAGAAAGCGTATGAATACCTTCCGTATGGAAGCAGAGTCAGAAAAGAGCAGGAAGTATGGGGAGATACGTATATAAAGGGAACCGGAAGAACTACGTATGCCACGTCCTTTTGCGAGTTGGCAGAGTCTGACTGGAAGGAGCGCATGGAAAAAACATGTGGGGAAGTCCTCGGGGGAACGTCAGAATATGACCGCTTTGTCAGCGAACAGTATCTTAAGATCGATGAAAAGCAAAAGAAGAAACTTCTGCAGATTCCGCTGGAAGGGGAGACACTCTTTGCGGTCGCGGATTCGATGGAGCGGTGGTTTGGAGAACATACAACGTATAGTCTGTCACCGGGAAAGGTGCCGTGGGGAGAGGACTATACAGAATATTTTCTGTTCGAGAATAAAAAGGGATACTGTGTGCATTACGCGACAGCAGCCACACTGCTCTTTCGCAGTTATGGGATCCCGGCGCGCTTTGTTTCCGGCTATCTGATTGACGAGGAGCAGTGGAAGGCTGCCGATGATGGCGCTTATCAGGTGACTGCGACCGGGGCAGATGCCCATGCATGGACAGAAATTTATACCGGAGACGGAATCTGGATCCCGGTAGAACTGACACCGGGGTATGGTGGCTCTGGCAGATCAGAAGAGAACGGCGGATCAGAAGAAACCGACAGATTAGAGGCGGCAGGGACAAAGCCGGAGAACCCGGAAGCGGCAGCCAACACTTCGCAGGGAGACGGATCGGAAAGCCAGATAAAAGCTACTGAATTACCGGAAGGATCTGAGGGCGGAAAACAGCAGGAAAATACAGAAAAGGGCAGCAATCCGGCAGAAGAAAATGAAAATCTAGGAGATCCGAAAGCAGATCAGCAGGAGATGACGGAGAAAAATCCCGCAGAGGATACAGATGCGGGAAAGAAAGGGAATGGAAAACAGTATTCTTTTGTGATAAAACGAATAAAACAGCTCTTTTTGTTTATACTGATCAGTATCTTAAGTGTTATCAGCTGGCGCTTTTATCAGGTGCGGAAACGGCAGGGAATATTTGCAAAGAGCAGAACAGAGAAAGTACAGAAGATATTTTTAAGCCTCTATGAAGTGCTCCGGTTTGCAGGGATGGCAGAAAATGACTGTCTCGGCGATGAATTCCGGAAGGAGGCAGAGAAAGTCTGTGGGGAGATGGAAGCGCAGCTGAAAGCCGCACAGCAGACAGCGCTGAAAGCGTGGTACAGTGGGGAGGACATTTCTCCGAAAGAAGAAAGGGAGCTTTGCAGAATTTACCGGAAAGTATGCAGAACGATTGCAGAAAAGCTGACGTTTCGGGAAAAGATTTTGTTTTATTTTACAAAATGTTTTCTGTGAGAAGCGCTTTTTGTAAAAAGAAGATGAAATCTGAGAAAAATCTAAGTAAGAAGCAGTTGAAATCTGGAAAGACATCATGTATAATGTACCTAGAACAAAAGAGAAATACCTGGGATGTTCGACAATTCTGTTATTTTGAACCTACAATACTTTAAACGGGATTCTTATATCTCTGTAATATGTCAGGCCACCGATCGAAGCAGTGGAAGACAGAAAAGCAGATGCGGTTGCCCACCTAGCGGAATGCTAGGAGTCAAAAGACAGAAAACGGCACCTCCGGGGAAAGCTTACAAAAGAGAAAGGCAGTCGTGAAAGCGGCTGCCATTTTTATTGGAAAAGAGTGAAGACGAAATTGAGATGGATAGAGAAATATAAATATCATGCGCTGGCAGTTCTGCTGGGACTGGCAATTTTTGCCTGCCTGATGAAAAGTATTTCCAATGACCAGCAGCGGGAGCAGAAAAAGGATGCAAGGGAAAAGGCGACAGAAGAAAAGCAGGGGCAG
Source organism: Faecalimonas sp. (assembly GCA_026169575.1). Next base: position 7,617 of record JAPFCT010000138.1, on the reverse strand, counting down.
CCGGGGCAAGACATGCCGGGTGCAGGTGAAGATCCAGTGATCCGTGTGGTGTTAAAGACAGATGGATTTGCAGAAACCGCACATCCTGAGGCGGGATTTCAGTCGGCAGGAGGGCTGAAGATCCAAAGCGGAGAGGAAGTTCGTGAGAGCGCTCCGGGGGAAGTGGTCACAATCCGCCCGGATGATGCGATGTTCGGGAAGGGAACTGTACATATTGAATCAAAAGAACCAGGGGATCTGATCTCGGTCGTTACATTGAACCGCGGATGCGGCGTCCCAAAATACCGTGGGAAAATGGAGTTGTTCCAGACTGCAGAAGGAATTGTGATCGTCAACGAACTTTCAATGGAACAGTATTTATATGGGGTTGTGCCGTCGGAGATGCCTGCTTCTTATGAGCCGGAGGCGCTGAAAGTGCAGGCAGTCTGCGCGCGCAGTTACGCATACAAACAGACGCAGGGGCTTGCCTACCCGGAATATCAGGCACATATCGATGACAGTACTGCCTTTCAGGTATATGGAAATTCCGGAGAGCAGGAGAGTACGAACCGTGCAGTGGATGAGACGAGAGGGCAGAAACTGTGGTATCAGGATCAGGTGATCACTGCCTATTATTTTTCCACTTCCTGCGGGAGGACGACAACGGCGGAGGCATGGGGAAATGCCTCCCCGGATAAGGGGTATCTCCAGAGCGCGGAGATCAAAGACGGTGAGAAGGATTATGAAGCAGAACTTCCGTGGTACCGCTGGAAGGCGGTCATTCCGACAGACGTGCTGACGACTCTGATTAATCTGAATACACAGACGGATATTGGCAATGTGACTTCGCTGGAAGTGACAAAATGCGGCCCGGGCGGTGTTGTGCAGCAGATTACAGTGACCGGGGAACTGGGAAGTGTGACCGTGGATACAGAAAATAAAATACGGACAGCGCTTGGCGGAAGTGGCTATACGATTGAGAAGCAGGATGGTACAGTCATAGACAGTATGACATTGCTTCCAAGTGCGTTTTTTACCGTGGAATATCAGGAGGGCAATTATGTGCTGAACGGCGGCGGATTCGGACATGGTATCGGAATGAGTCAGAATGGTGCAAATGAGATGGCGAAGAAGGGAAAGAACTATCTTGAAATTCTGACGACATTTTATCATGATGTAGAAATACGTTGATCCCTTACACAATGTGGAATGTAAAATGCAGGTTCTATAAAAAATGTAGGTTCCAAAATGTAAGTTCCAAAGATAAGTTTTAAAAAACAGATTGCATTCACAGAGAAAAGCATGGTAAGATGATGTGTTAGAAAAAAGAAGGAGAAGTCCGATGAAAGAAACGATAATGAAAAAATACCGGTTGCTGAACCGGATTCTGGATAGAATTTCAGAAAATCATACAGGTGCATATGCGGCACAGTCAGCCTTTTTTATTGTGCTGTCGATGATTCCTTTTATCATGCTGCTTCTCGCGCTGGTACAGTATACCCCGGTGACAAAAGATGATGTGCTGCGCGCAGTGACACATGTACTACCGAAGACAATCTACCCGATGATCGTTTCGATTGTCAATCAGGTATATAACCAGTCTCAGGCGATGATCTCCCTGACCGGACTTGTTGCAATCTGGTCTGCGGGCAGGGGAGTTCTTGCGATGAGTGCGGGGCTCAACTGTGTCTATGGAAGTAAGGAGACGAGAAATTATATTTATCTGCGTCTGCGCGCTGCATTTTACACCGTACTGTTTATCATTGCGATTGTGCTTTCTCTTGTCATTCTCGGTTTTGGTGACCGGTTGAGTATTTTCATCGTCAATCACTATCCTTTTATGAAAGGAATCATAGATCTGATCATCAACGTGCGCGCAATTGCATCCATAGTAGTATTGACCGTGTTCTCCATGACGATTTATCATTTCCTTCCAAATAAGAAAACAAAATTTATCAGACAGTTTCCGGGGGCATTTCTGACTGCGATCGGATGGGCGGCAGCGTCCTATATCTTCTCGGCATATGTCAATATCTTTACCGGATTTTCCACGATGTATGGAAGTATGACAACAATCATGCTCATTATGCTCTGGCTGTATGCGTGTATGTATATTATGCTGCTTGGCGGAGAAGTCAATGTGATGCTGGCGGAAAAATTTTTCGCAGCTGTTTAGAAAGATAGTAGATATAGTGGAAAAAAGCTGGTACATTTGTTAAACTATTTTGAAGAAGAACGATTTGGAGGGATACATGTATGTGTTTTATTTGTGAAAGAATTCAGATGATAAAAGAAGGGACAAATCCATATTTTGTAAAAGAACTGGAAACAGGATATGTTGTGCTTGGGGATAATCAACATTTTAAGGGTTATACACTATTTTTATGCAAAGAGCATCAGACGGAGTTGTTTGCATTAGCACATGATACCAAAATGAAATATCTGGAGGAAATGTCTATTGTGGCGGAGGCAGTAGCAAAGGCATTTGGTGCAGAAAAAATGAATTATGAATTGCTGGGGAATGGAGATACGCATCTTCACTGGCATTTGTTTCCAAGAGTAACCGGTGATATAGAAAATTATGGAAATCATGGAAAAGGTCCTGTATGGTGGTATCCTATGGAATTGATGTACAGTGAAGAAAACATTCCTTCCGAGACAGAATTGAAAGAAATGAAATCGAAATTGTTGGGACAACTCGAACGGTTGGTGTAATGATAGGATTGACTATTATATAGCTGTGAAAAGAGTTGGGAGCAGAAGATTAAGATAATTGTGGGGCGTATATGATTGCGGTTATATACTGCATCTATTTCGGTGATTTGGAAAAGGGGACTGCAAATGAAAGAATTAAGCACGTTGTGTTACATAGAAAAAGACGGAAAATATCTGATGTTACATCGTACCGTAAAGGAAAACGATGTCAATCGGGATAAGTGGATCGGTGTTGGCGGGCATTTTGAGAAAAATGAAAGTCCGGAAGAGTGCCTTTTCAGAGAAGTCAAAGAGGAGACCGGCTACACACTGACTTCGTGGCAGTACCGGGGGATTGTAACATTTGTATACGGAGAAGACACGATAGAATATATGTCTCTTTTTACCGCAGACGGTTTTGAAGGGACACCGGTTTCATGTGATGAAGGGGAACTGGAATGGGTAGAAAAAGCAGCGGTCTATGATTTGAACTTGTGGGAAGGAGATAAGATTTTTCTGCGGCTTCTGGAAGAAAATCATCCGTTCTTTTCGTTAAAATTAGTCTACGATACCAATGATGTTCTGCAATATGCGGCTTTGGATGGGAAGAGGATTTTGACAGATTGCTAGAAAAATGAGAGAAGATTCTCTTTTTTGTTGACAATAAAAAGATACATAGTGATATAAAAACAGGCATAAAATCAGGTGGATTACATCAATTTTATGCCTGTTTTTGTATTATTAAGATAAATATGAATGAGACAGCAGACTAGGAATCAAGCAGATTCAAACATTTTTCAGGCTCTGGTGCAAAGAGGGAAGAAATGACGATTTGTTTGTCGAGATGTTCTTCCCGGAGCATGTTTTGTAGTTCATCAAAAAATATCCCCGGTCCTTTTTCCAGATGGCAGTCAGCAAGTGTCCGGGATAAATCAGTGCGGCAGCCAAAGGAGCCATACCAGTTTCCGCGGCAGGTATAATCTACACCGCAGCTTGGACTTCCGTCAACGCCCACAAATCCAAGTACTTCAAACATGTCATCGTTTGCAAGGTACTCTTTTAACTGGTCAAGAATGGGAGACAAGATGTCACGACAGTGTCTGCGGAAAAAAGGATTATCAAACTGATTGCTTACATGTCCCCAGCGTCTGGCTCCGTAAAGTGTAAATTCCGGACATGGAAGCTGTATAACCATAATTTCCCTGTCGATGATCTTGTACATAAATTTTTTGCGAAGCGCTTCTTCTGCATCGATTTCTTCCTGATCATACAGTACGACCTTTGCGGCTGTATTTAAAATACAGTGCGATACAAATACAATTTTTTTCATGAGATGGGACCTCCTTTAGGTAAAAAATATGTCAGAGAACAATGTTGCCATATCGTTCTTCCAAGTTTCTGAAATGTTCTTTTGTGATCACGATTTTTCCGCCTTTCAGACATAGAAAACGGTTTTCTTTCATGAAGTCAATATATCGGTAAAGCGTGCGGAGGTTAATGTGCAGTTTATCTGCTATCATAGACCGGGTCATGGGACAGACAAATGGGAAATCCCCTGATTTTTCTGCCTGCAGATAAAGAAAGTGCCCTAAAACATCTCTGGAATGAAAAAGAGAATGGATCTCGGCCCGGTTCATGTTAGACTCCGTGATTTTTGCAAAGACGAGAAGTGTCTTGTAACAGAGCGTGGCGTCTGTCTGAATCCGTTTTGCAAAATCCTTGATCGACATCCGGTAAAGAATACATTTTGTATCTGCCACAACGTAGGAAGTGTATGTGCCGATATTATTTAAATATTCAATGAATCCGATAATATCAAGTGGTTCCAGGGAATCTACGATGTTGTCATCACTCCAGTCAATTTGATTTAGGACAGACATATGTCCGCTTAAAAGAAAGTACATATCTTTTAAAGGATCGTGTTGATTGATCAGAATATCATTCTTATTCAGCACGATCAGCTGACTTGCCGGTACAAGATCCTGCAAGGAATCAAGAGGATTTTTACTATATGTTTGATCCAGTATCATTTCCAAAACCTTTGTGGTGTTATTGCACATAATAAGTTTAAAAGCCTCCTTTTATTTGGGTAAAACACACAATAAAATGACATTTGTCATTTTCAACATTATATTATTGCACTACAATAAAGTCAAGTTGGAAATATTGGCAGACAATTCACCTGCTTATCCAGAGACTCAGGAGGAAATTTTTAAATTTAGGAGGAGAGAACATGGAAAACAAAAAATATTCAGTTAAGGACGATTTTTCAATGCTGGCGATTCTGATCATTCCGGTAGCGGTCGCAGTCAATTTTGTCGGAGGGCAGCTGGCCTCCATCTTAAAACTTCCGATGTATCTTGATACAATCGGAACAATCTTTGCGGCGATGCTTTGCGGACCGTGGGTAGGTGCAACAGCGGGGGGACTGACAAACGTTGTGACAGGTATTGCGAATCCGGTCAATTTTGCATTTATTCCGGTTAATATACTGGCAGGGCTTGTGACGGGATTTCTTGCAAGAAAGAAAATGTTCAGCACATGGTGGAAATGGTTATTTTCTACGATTGTTATGGCAGCGGTGTCTATCATTTCTTCAGCTCCGATCGTTGTACTTGTATATGGCGGAGTGACCGGTGGAGGAACATCAATCATTACAGCAGCAGCCATGGCGGCAGGTGCAAATATCTGGGCGGCATTTTTTGGAACAGAAGGTGTATTTACATTGCTTGACCGCATCATCTCATGCACCATCTGCTGGTTTGTGATCAAAGTGATTCCACCCCGGACATTGGTGAAATTCGGATGCGGAGTGAATTACATAAAAGAGAAAAAAGAAAGTTAAAGGCGATACCTCCTGCAAGTCTTCGGAAAAGAAACTCGTTAACAAATTGTAAAAGAGGATGCTATGGAAAAAACTTATCTTGATAAAATTCAAATTCACAAAGACAATAAGCTGGCGGCGCTCTATCCGTCAACGAAACTTCTGATCGTGATTCTATATACTGTGTGTACGTTTGTAATTGGAACAATTCATGTAACAAAGTATGGACTGTCATTACTGTTGATTCCATTGTTTTTCGTGATTCCGATTTTATGTGCAGCAAGCGGTGCGTTAAAAAAATGCATAAAGGCACTGAAGGCGGTAACGCTGATCGCTGTAATTATTTTGGTTGTACAGACGTTCCTTGTTCCGGGTGGAAATCTGGTCACAGAAATCGGATTTTTAACGATTTATGAAAAAGGACTTAAGACAGCTGTTTCCTTATCATTTATGATTATGAACATTGCAGGGATTTTCGTATGGTTTTTCCAGACAACGGAGAACAAAGAAATTTCGAGAGCGTTAGAATCATCGGGAATGAGCCATAAGGCGGTCTATGTATTTACATCTACACTTCAGATGATCGATATTTTAGGAAAGAACAGCAGGACGATCATGAATGCGCAAAAGGCAAGAGGGGTAGAGACGGAAGGAAATATGATTGTCAGGGCAAAAGCGTTTTTCCCGTCGCTGGTACCTTTGATCCTTGGGGCAGTCATCAGTTCAGAAGAAAGAGTTCTGACATTGGAAGCAAGAGGATTTTCGGTGGATGCCAAGAAGACACATGTATTTCATCTGGAAAAATCCGGAATTGAAAAGCAGGTTACAGCAGCGTCTGTGCTTCTTACCGTTTTAGTCATTGCAGGGAGGGTTGCATTATGGATTTTGTAATTCAGGCAGATCATGTTACATATTCTTATCCGCTGGCGAAGGAGCCTGCACTGAAACAGCTGAATGTAGGAATTGAAAGAGGAAAATTTTATGGAGTCATTGGGGAAAATGGCGCGGGGAAAACTTCATTTTGCGCACTTCTTCGCGGGTTTATTCCAGAATTCTATAAGGGAGATATGGAAGGTACCGTTTTTGTAGAAGGAAAGCCAATCTCAGAATATGGGGGAAATATTGCTTCCAAAATCGGATATGTGTTTCAAAATCCGTTTACGCAGATCAGTGGGGTAAAGGATACCGTATTTGAAGAAGTTGCCTATGGTCTGGAGAACATGGGAGTTCCGGTGGAGGAAATTGAAAAGAGAGTTGTAGACGTGATGCGGATGACGGATATTGAGGCTCTTGCAGAGAAGAATCCGTTTGATCTGTCCGGAGGTCAGATGCAGCGTGTGGCGCTTGCCTCTGTGATCGTGCTGGAACCGGACATTTTAGTGATCGATGAGCCGACAAGCCAGCTTGATCCGGAAGGAACCGAAAGTGTATTTGCGATTATAAAGGCGCTGAAAGACCGGCATAAGACAATTATTCTTGTAGAGCATAAGATTGATTTGATCGCGGAATATGCAGATGAAGTTCTTGTTTTTAAAGATGGAGAAATCATTGCATCGGGTGAAAAACAGAAGATATTGTCGGATATGTCTCTGGCGGAAAAGAACGTAGCGCTGCCGCAGGTGGCGGTTCTCGGAAATAAATTAAAGCAGAGGGGGCTGCCGATTCCTGAGATTCCCGTAACAGAGGAAGAAGCGGTGGAAGCAATTAAGAAGGCATTAAAAGAAAGGGGTATGTAATGAAAGATTTGATATTAAAGGATGTAAGTTTTTCGTACCCGGGAGGATTTCTGGCAGTAGACAAGGTCAATATGAAAATCAAAGGTGGTGAAAATGTCGCTATCGTCGGACAGAATGGCGCGGGAAAAACAACGACTGTCAAGATGATGAATGGACTTCTGAAACCAACGAAAGGAGATGTCCTTATCGGGGATATGAATACAAAAGATTATACGACAGCACAGATTTCCCGGGTAGTCGGATATGTGTTCCAGAACCCGGATGATCAGATATTTCATTCTACAGTAGAAAGTGAAGTGCGGTTCGGACCGAAGATGATGAAGCTGGATCAGGCAGAAGAAGATAAGCGTGTGGAAGAAGCACTTCGTCTTACCGGAATGGATG
>JAPFCT010000044.1 GCA_026169575.1 Faecalimonas sp. | reverse complement strand
TGGGCTGGATTCGGAAAAAGCATACATTGTCGGATTACTCCATGATATCGGGAGAAGGATCGAAACCGGAACCCATTTTAAACATATCGTAGATGGATATGAGTGCATGATGGATTATGGCTATGATGAGGCTGCCAGAGTCTGTATGACACATTCTTTTCAGATTAAAAATATTGAGGATTATATCGGAAGGATTGATGTTCCGGAAGAAAAGGCAGAGATGGTAAGAACATTTATTCGTCATACAGAGTTTGACGATTATGATCTGCTGATACAGCTTTGTGATGCAATCGCACTGCCGGAAGGGCCGGTTTCTATGGAGAAAAGACTTCGTGATATTGAAGAAAGATATGGCAGTTATCCTGAAGACAAACGACAGAGATGCTATGAACTAAAAGCATACTTTGAAGAAAAGATGGGAAAACCACTCTACGATGTCATCGGGGTGGAGGAAATACCGCTTTCATAAACATGAGAAAAGAAAATCAGAAATGCGGGAGATCTGCATGGGAAAGGAGAAGAAACATGTCATTTAGAGAAATCAAAATTGAAGAATTACAGTTCAATCCATTTACAAAGATTGGAAAAGAATGGCTCCTGATCACAGCAGGAGATGAGAAAAAGCACAATACAATGACTGCAAGTTGGGGTGGCGTTGGTGTCCTCTGGGGAAAAAATGTTGTCACAACGTATATTCGTCCGCAGCGTTATACGAAAGAGTTTGTGGATGCACAAGATGTGTTTACAATTACCTTTTTTGGGGAAAACTGCCGCGAAGCGCTCGCGCTCTGTGGAAAAGTATCCGGACGTGACAGCGATAAGATCAAAGAAGCAGGGCTGACACCATATTTTGTGGATGGAACGACTGCATTTGAAGAGGCGGAAATGATTTTTGTATGCCGGAAACTTTATGCGGACGAGATCAAACCAGAGAAATTTATTGCAACAGAACAGGACGAAAGATGGTATCCGGAGAAAGATTACCATACCATGTATATTGCAGAGATCACAAAAGTGCTTGTAAAAGAAGCATAGGAAAGGGAGCGGGACGAAAATGGAAAAGTTCCGGAGTCTTTTTCTGCTTTACAGATCATGTCGTTTATAAAAAGATGAGGAAAAGAGCTTGAGCTTCTAATAGAAGGAGTTCAGGCTCTTTTCTAAGTGATTTTAATGATCGAGGATCCTTAGTTCAGGCACATAGTTTAAAATACTATTACAGAAACATTTATTAAAAATGCACTCATAAAAAATATGATATGAAAAATGCTGCATGAGAAAATACTACATTTTTAGATACTGCACACTGTAAGGCGGCATGGAAAGCTGCCCGTTCATATTCACAGTTTCTCCGTTCAGCAGTTCTTCGGCGGTGCCGTTTAATTCGCCGGAATATGCGGTGTATTCGCTATCCCCTGCATTGATTGCCACAAGGATCCGCTCTTTTTCAGAACAACGCTCAAAAATCAGCTGATGATTTTGAATCAGTACATTCCGGTAAGAGCCGTTGCAGAGTGCATCGTGACTTTTTCGGACTGCGATCAGTTTCTTAACAAAATCTGTAAGCGCATTTTGCAGCGGTTTTTCAAAACATGGGCGCAGCGCATGATCATTGTCAGGAGATTTCATGCCTTCTGCTCCCCACTCGCTTCCGTAATAAAGGCAGGGAATTCCCGGCATGGAAAACAGCAGCCCATAGACGAGCGGGAGGTGTGCTTTGTTTTTCAGGATGCTTGCGATTCTTGTCACATCATGATTGTCTGCAAACGTCATCAGGTGCTTCCCACGGTAAATACACCACTGCTCAGGACCGAACTGACGATTCAGCGAGTGTGCGATTTCAAATAAATTCATGTCGTTGAAACTGGAGTAAAGTCCCTTGTAACATTCGTAGTTGGTGCAGCTGTGAAGCAGTTCGTCATTGACGATCAAGTTATAATCGCCGAAGAGAACTTCACCGATCAGTGCAAAATCAGGTTTCAGCTCAGTGCAGAAACTGCGGAGACGGCGCATGAAATTGTGGTCGAGGCTGTATGCGACATCCAGGCGCAGTCCATCGATATCAAATTCTGTGATCCAGTTTCGGACACATGAGAGTAGATAGTCGACAACCGCAGGATTTTGCAGATTCAGTTTGACCAGTTCAAAATGTCCTTCCCATCCTTCGTACCAGAACCCGTCATCGTAGCAGCTGTTCCCGTCAAAATTGATATGGAACCAGTCTTTGTAGGCGGAATCCCATTTGTATTTTCTTACATCTTCAAAAGCCCAGAAATTCCTTCCGACATGATTGAAGACACCATCCAGCACGATCTTGATCCCATGCGCATGGAGCGATTGGCAGACTTCAGAAAAGTCCGCATTCGTTCCGAGGCGGGCGTCCAGCTTTGTGAAATCTTTTGTGTCGTAGCCGTGCGTATCTGACTCGAACACCGGGTTAAAAAGGATCGCATCGATACCGAGTGACTGAAAATGCTCTGTCCAGTCAAGAATCTTTCGGATACGCGGCGACACGATTCCATCATTGGAAAGCGGTGCGCCACAGAAGCCGATCGGATAAATCTGATAAAATGTACTATGATATGCCCACATAAAAAATTCCTTCCATTGCTGTTTATTTTGGAATCCGCTTTTTTCTGAGCGGAAACCAGTGTAAAAACAGTATACCACAGAATGTGGGATTTTAAAATCAGGTGAAAGGAACTGGAAGTGATATTTCCAATGGAAAATCGGTTATTTCAGAAAGCAGGTCAAATATTGGCAGGTTATGCACAGAAGCAATACAGATGGCCGAAAACAATAGAAAAAATACGATAAAACAGTTGACAGAAAGCACTATCCATAATATAATCATAAAGTATGACATGAGAAGAAACAGTTTACACCAAAGCCCCGGAGTGAGCTGATTTCATAATAAACAATATTGATTTAATGAGAGAATATATTTAGGAGGTCGACCAATGAAAACTTACATGGCTAATCCAGATAAGATTGAAAGAAAATGGTATGTAGTTGACGCAACAGACAAGAC
>JAPFCT010000259.1 GCA_026169575.1 Faecalimonas sp. | reverse complement strand
GAATATGATCATGTATGTGATCCTTGCAGTATTCCTGTGCGGTCTGATGATCGGACGTACACCGGAATATCTGAATAAGAAAATCGAAGGAAAAGAGATGAAACTGGCAGCGATCGTACTGATCATTCACCCGCTTCTGATCCTTGGTTTCTCTGCACTTGCAGTGATGACCGGCGCAGGGCAGGAAGGAATCACCAATCCGGGATTTCATGGACTGTCACAGGTATTGTATGAGTACGCTTCTTCCGCAGCTAACAATGGCTCCGGTTTTGAGGGGCTGGCAGACAATACGTCTTTCTGGAATATCACAACCGGACTTGCAATGTTCTTTGGAAGATATATTGTGATGATCGCACAGCTTGCGATCGCTGGCAGCCTGCTTGCGAAGAAGAAAGTGAACGAAACGGTCGGTACACTTCGCACAGACAATGTGTTGTTCGTATTTATTCTTGTATTTGTTGTATATATTTTTGCAGCACTTACATTTTTCCCGGCGCTGGCACTTGGGCCGATCGCGGAACATCTTGTGCTGTGGATGCCGTAACATGGTGAAAGGATCTTGACGAAAATGGAAGAACAAAATAAAAAGACAAAATTTATTACAAAAGATATTATGAAATCTGCTGTGACCGGATCGTTTCAGAAATTAGATCCGAGATATATGGTAAAAAATCCGGTCATGTTTGTTGTAGAGCTTGGATGTTTTATCACGCTGGTGCTGACAGTTTTCCCGACCATCTTTGGAGATGCGGCAAATTTAAGAGTCTATAACGGAATTGTTACAGTGATTTTATTTGTCACAATCTTGTTTGCAAACTTTGCAGAGTCTGTTGCCGAAGGAAGGGGAAAAGCGCAGGCAGAAACATTGAAAAAGACAAAGAAAGATACGACCGCCGTTCTTTTGATGAAAGACGGAAGTGAGAAGAAGATCAGCGCGTCTGAGCTGAAAAAAGGAGATATTGTCATTGTCAGAACAAATGAGATGATCCCGGGAGATGGAGAAGTCATAGAAGGTATCGCTTCCGTAGATGAATCTGCGATCACCGGGGAATCTGCCCCGGTGACAAGAGAAGCGGGCGGAGATTTCTCTTCTGTAACGGGAGGAACAACGGTAGTCAGTGACTGGCTGAAAGTAAGGATCACCTCGGATCCGGGACATTCTTTTCTGGATAAAATGATCTCACTTGTAGAAGGCGCTTCCAGAAAGAAAACACCAAATGAAATTGCACTGAACATCCTGCTGATCAGTTTGACGGTGATTTTCCTGATCGTTGTAGTGACACTGTACTGTTTTGCCGATTATTCCGGTGTGGAGATTCCGGCTGCAACATTGATCGCCTTACTGGTATGCCTGATCCCGACTACGATCGGTGGTCTGCTTTCTGCGATTGGAATTGCAGGGATGGATCGTGTGACGAGATATAATGTCATCGCACTTTCCGGAAAAGCCGTGGAGGCCTGCGGGGATGTAGATACGATGATTCTTGATAAGACGGGAACCATCACATATGGGAACAGACTTGCAGCAGATTTTATGCCGGTGGAAGGTGTGAAAAAGGAGGACCTGATCGATTATGCAGTGATGACCTCCTTAAGTGATGCGACACCGGAAGGAAAATCTGTCGTAGAGCTTGGAAAAACAATGGGAACAAAGATCGAAGAGTCTGCAGCAAAACAGCTGGAATTTGTAGAGTTTACCGCACAGTCGAAAATGAGCGGGGTCAATCTGCCGGATGGAACACAGATCCGAAAAGGTGCCTTTGATGCGATCCAGAAATATGTAGTGGCAAAAGGAGGGACGATTCCTTCTGACCTTGAAAAAATTGTGACAGATATTTCAAGTCTTGGAGGAACTCCGCTTGTTGTCTGTGTGGAAAATGTGATCTACGGTGTGATCTATCTGAAAGATACGGTAAAGCCGGGGCTTGTAGAACGGTTTCAGCGACTGAGAGAAATCGGGATCAAGACAATTATGTGTACCGGAGATAACCCGCTGACAGCAGCAACGATCGCAAAGGAAGCTGGCGTGGACGGATTTATCGCAGAATGTAAGCCGGAAGATAAAATCGATGAGATTAAAAAAGAGCAGGCAGAAGGAAAGATCGTTGCGATGACCGGAGACGGAACAAACGATGCCCCGGCGCTTGCGCAGGCAGATGTGGGCCTGGCGATGAACAGCGGAACATCCGCAGCGAAAGAAGCTGCCAACATGGTCGATCTGGATTCCGACCCGACGAAGATTCTGGAAGTCGTAGAGATCGGAAAGCAGCTTTTGATCACGAGAGGTTCGCTGACTACCTTCAGCATCGCCAACGATGCGGCGAAATATTTTGCGATCATTCCGGCAATGTTTACGCTGGTCATCCCACAGATGCAGGTATTAAATATAATGAAACTGTCTACACCGTTCAGCGCGATCCTTTCCGCTCTGATCTTCAATGCGATCATCATTCCGTGTCTGATCCCGATCGCAATGAAAGGAGTCAGATACAAACCGATGCGTTCTGAGAAAATGCTCTTAAAGAATATGGGGATCTATGGGCTTGGAGGAATTATCGTCCCATTTATCGGAATCAAACTGATCGATATGATCGTGACACCTCTGCTCGCGCTTTTAGGACTATAAAGACAGAAAAAGGAGAGAGAAAGATGAAGAACTTTACATCTTATTTAAAAAAAGCATTGGTCGTGACACTGGTACTGATCGTGCTCTGCGGAGTCGTCTATCCGCTTGTGCTGACGGGAGCAGGACAGTTACTCTTTAAAAAGCAGGCAAATGGGAGTATGATCGAGGTAAATGGAAAGAAAGTCGGTTCAGAACTGATCGGTCAGGAATTTGAAGGCGAACAGTATTTCCAGGGAAGAATTTCCTCCGTAAACTACAATGTATACACAGAGGAGGAAAAGGAAGACGGCGCTTACGGGGGCGTTGCTTCCGGATCTTACAATTATGGAAATACAAATAAAGAATTGGAAACACGTGTCGAAGAAGATGTGCAGGCATTTAAAGAAAAATATAAAGCTGCGACCGGAGAGGTATTTGAAGGAGAAATCCCGGCAGACCTTCTGACAGCATCCGGTTCTGGCTTAGATCCGCATATCAGTCCGGAATCAGCAGCAGTGCAGATTCCGGTCGTCGCTGCAAACAGTGGTATTTCTGAGGAGGAAGTGGAGCAGATCGTAGAAGCGCATACGGAACAGAAACTCTTTGGAATTTTCGGAGAAGAGAACGTAAATGTTCTGGAATGTAACCTTGAGATCGCAAAAAAGATGGGAGTCACATTTGATGAACAATAATGAAGCAGGACAGATGTGTATATTTTTAGGCTATGCGGCGGGGGTCGGGAAGACCTATGCGATGCTGGAAGCAGCGCATGATCTTCAAAAGAGAGGCGTGGACGTCGTGGCAGGTTATATTGAACCGCATGAGCGTGCGGAAACAAAAAGAAAGGAAGAGGGGCTGGAGAAGATTCCACCCCTTCTTGTCGACTACAAGGGGATCCGGTTAAGGGAGCTGGATCTGAATGCGGTTCTGGAACGAAAGCCGGAACTTGTTCTGATCGATGAGCTGGCGCATACGAACGCGGCGGGGATGCGGCATCAGAAGCGGTATGAAGATATTGAAGAAATCTTAAATGCGGGGATCGATGTGTATACAACGGTCAATATCCAGCATCTGGAGAGTCTGAATGATATTGTCGGAAAGATTTCCGGAATCCATGTCAGAGAGCGGATCCCTGATTTTATCTTTGACCGGGCAAGTCAGATCAAGCTGATCGACATTGAGCCGGATGTGCTGATCCAGCGCCTGAAAGATGGGAAAATCTATAAATCGATGCAGGCAGAGCGGGCGCTTCATAATTTTTTCGCAAAGGAAAAGCTGATCGCGCTCAGGGAGATCACGCTCCGGCGGACCGCGGACAAAGTAAACCGGGAAGCGGTCAAAGAGCAGCGGGCGACAGCGGGGTATGAAAAAAAGGAAACGTATCAGGGAGAACATATTTTGGTATGTATTTCACCGGCGCCGGGCTGTGAGAAGGTGATCCGGAGTGCATCGCGGCTTGCCTGTGCATTTCAGGGAAAATTCACTGCACTGTATGTGGAGACGCCGTTTCTCCAGAATGCAGATGAGCGTGTGAAAAAAAGCAGAGATGAAAATATCCGCCTGGCAAGGCTGCTCGGTGCAAAGATCGTGACCGTATTTGGGGAAGATATCGCATTTCAGATCGCAGAGTATGCAAGGATCAGCGGCGTGTCCAAAATCGTGATCGGAAAGACCAGCCACCGCTCTGTGCTTGGACAGAAGAAGAGAAACCTGACAGACCAGATCGACAGTTACACCGAAGACGTGGATATTTATAT
>JAPFCT010000172.1 GCA_026169575.1 Faecalimonas sp. | reverse complement strand
TCCGCACACTTTGCGGCCGTCCGGCAGTGATCTGCCCACGGCCCGGGATGGATTTCTTCAGACTCTCTCAGAAAGCGCTCTGCTTCTTTTCTATCCGGCAGCATTTTCCCACCTTCTCTCTATTTCATTACGATCTTACGGAAGTTTTTCTTTCCTCTCTTCAGCACGAAGTCTTCTCCGCCAAATGTCTCAGGAGCATATGCTGTCTTAATATCTTCTACTTTCTCTCCGTTTACAGACACACCGCCCTGCTGTACTGCACGTCTTGCCTCTGATTTAGATGGAACAAGCCCGCTCTTTACAAGAAGTGTCAGAATGTCGATCGTTCCTTCTGTGAAATCGCTTTCCTCTAATTCAGCAGTCGGCATATTTGCTGCATTTCCGGAGCTAAAGAGCGCTCTGGAGCTCTCCTGTGCTTTCACTGCCTCTTCCTCGCCGTGTACAAGCTTTGTCAGCTCGTATGCAAGGATTTCTTTTGCCTGATTTAACTGGCTTCCTTCCCATTTGTCCATCGCATCTATTTCTTCTAACGGAAGGAATGTGAGCATACGGATGCATTTTAATACGTCTGCATCGGCGATATTTCTCCAGTACTGGTAGAATTCAAATGGAGATGTTTTATTTGGATCGAGCCACACAGCGCCGGACTGTGTTTTTCCCATTTTCTTTCCTTCGGAGTTCAAAAGCAGTGTGATTGTCATCGCACTTGCATCTTTTCCGAGTTTACGGCGGATCAGTTCTGTTCCTGCAAGCATGTTGCTCCACTGGTCATCTCCTCCGAACTGTAAGTTACATCCGTATTTCTGGTACAGTGCGTAGAAATCGTATGCCTGCATGATCATGTAGTTGAATTCCAAGAAGCTCAGTCCTTTTTCCATACGCTGCTTGTAGCATTCTGCGGTCAGCATACGGTTGACACTGAAGTGAGCTCCGACTTCACGCAGCAGTTCAATGTAGTTCAGATCTAACAGCCAGTCTGCGTTGTTGACCATCATGGCTTTTCCTTCTGAGAAATCGATAAATTTGCTCATCTGCTCTTTGAAACAGTCACAGTTGTGCTGGATCTGCTCCGGTGTCATCATCGAACGCATATCACTTCTTCCGGATGGATCACCGATATATCCGGTTCCTCCCCCGATCAGTGCGATTGGCTTGTTTCCTGCCATCTGAAGACGTTTCATCAGGCAGAGCGCCATAAAATGTCCAACGTGAAGGCTGTCTGCTGTCGGGTCAAATCCGATATAAAATGTCGCCTTTCCTTCATTGATCAGATTGCTGATCAGCTCCTCATCTGTCACCTGTGCGATCAGTCCTCTTGCTTTCAGTTCATCATAAATTTTCATGTTTCTTTTCCTCTCCTTCATTTTTGATCAATTTCCAAAATTCCTTTTCAAACTGCCGGAAGCGCCGGTAGACCGGTTCTGCCAGTGTTCCTTCCTCTCCCATCTGGATAAATTTCTCCAAAGTGACCCACCGGGCATCTGCCGTCTCATTTTCCTGCAGGACAATATCCGAGAGCGCCACATCTTTTCTTACCAGATAGAAGTCGTAAAAAGCGCTGACGCCCCTGACACTTCCAAGCAGCATCAGTTCTTCCTCCGATACACAGATTCCGGTTTCTTCCCGGAGTTCTCTGACTGCGCCCTGACGGCTTGTCTCTCCTGCAAGTACGCTTCCTCCCGTATTTTCCCAGCAATTTGCATACGTCTCCTTTGCCGGATGGCGAAGCGTGATCAGAATCTGTTCCTGACTGTTTACTACGCATACGACAACGACAACGTGATACTCACCCGGAGCAACCGGATTCTGTCTATTGTGCTGTTTATATAAAAATCTGCGATTTTCATCAAATAGGTCCCAAAGTTCCATTTTGTATCCCCCTTTCAGGCAGTCTCCTTCTTTTTTTCAATCGTCTTCCTTCCACAAAAAATCTTACAGGTCAGATGCTCCGCGCGCAGGCGATGCCACCGACGGAGCATCTCTTTTCTGTGAATTGCCCACTCTCATGCGAAACGTGTTTTTTTATTCCACAAGAGTTTCCTGTGAAATAAAAAAATCCTGCCCTCTCTGTTTTCATTAGAAAGGGCAGGAATAAAACCTGCGGTACCACCTTTTTTCACAGACAACTCGCATTGTCTGTCTCAGTAAGTATCAGTCTCCTCTTATCCTCCGACAAGAAACGCTAATACTCAGATACGGTAACGTGTATCTACTCCGTCACAGCCTACTTCCATGTTCGGTGTGAAGCTCCAAGAGGTATTCGCAACAAACGGTCCATGCGCCTCTCATCTTCCGGCTGCTTTCTGTATGAACGTGATGTCCGTCGCTACTTATTCTTTTCATCGCTGATGTCTTATATGTTGCCTATCGTACTCCATTTACTCTGTTTTGTCAAGGCTGTGGAAGATATCTCTTTCCACATTTTTCTTTTTTCACTGTCTTTCGGAAAGAATCGTTTCCTCACGCTTCCTTAATTCTCTCTCCACCTCTTCGGCGGTCGGCATTCCGGTCTGTGCCCCGAATTTTTCCGTTGACAGACTTGCCGCCGTATTTGCATAGCGAAGCGCCTCTTCCATAGGTGCTCCCTTTGCGATCTGCACCGAGAAGGCGCCATTTAACGTATCTCCCGCCCCGGTCGTATCTGCGACAGCTGCCGGTCTTGCCGGGACCGTCACTACGTTTCCATCTTTTCCACAGAAGGATACCCCTCTTGCTCCTTGTGTGATCACAAGTTTTTCCGGATATGTTTTCAGAAGCTCCTCTGTGGTCGCTCCTTCTCCGAAAATCAGGACTGCCTCATGTTCATTCGGTGTGAGATACGTCACGTCCTCGATGATCTCCATCGGTACTTCCGCCGCCGGAGCCGGATTTAAGATCACTTTGATTTCCTGTTCCGCACAGAAGCGGATCAGATCATGGAGCGTCTCCAGAGGAATTTCCTGCTGCAGCACGACCAGGTCAAACGTCTTTAATTCTTCTTTGATACTGTCTGTATATGCGCGGTCTACCTGCCCGTTTGCCCCCGGAACGACAATGATCGTATTATCATTTTCCCCCACCGTGATCAGAGCGATTCCGGTCGGAACGTCTTTCAGCACTCTGATATGCCTCGTTTCTACTCCTTCGTTTCTGAGATTCTCCAGCACTTTCTCTCCGTTGCTGTCGTCTCCTACACATCCGAACATCTCAACCTGCGCTCCAAGCCTTGCCATGGCAACCGCCTGATTTGCACCTTTCCCACCGGGGATGTAGTGGATGCTGTCCCCGAGCAGTGTTTCCCCTTTGAGCGGGATCCGCTCTGCGGTCACTGTCATATCCATATTGATACTTCCTACGACTGCTAACTTCATACCTGTTTCCCTCCATGTTCTAACGTTTGCTTTTTGTTGTTTCTCCCTGGATCAATGTAACCGGAAATCGCTTTTCGCTCTCATGTGCCACTTGCTGTACCGTCTTTAAGATCATCTGCACTGCACATTTTCCCATCTCTGCGATCGGCTGTGCAACGGTCGTCAGTTCCGGTGTCAGAAACCGTCCGAGTTTCACCCCGTCAAATCCAATCAGCTGGATATCTTCCGGCACGCAATATCCTTTCTTTCTGAGCATCTTGTAAACGGAAACGGCTGTCATATCATTTCCCGCGATGATCCCATCAGTATCCGGATAGCGGCGAAGGACTTCTTCTGCCGCCCTGCCGCCGTCTTCATAGTGATAGCTGCCATCTACGAAACGTTCCCCAATCCCATGCTGACGGCAGACCTCACAGTATCCTTCGTACCGCTTTCTTCCGCTTGATAACTCCTGGGGACCGCGAATACATGTGATCTTCCTGCACCCACATGCGATCAGATGCTCTGCCGCCAGTTTTCCTCCGGCATAATGATCCGCCTCCACAATTCCTGCCCGCTCCATCTCTTCCAGGCGTCGGTCCACAAACACAACCGGCATAGAAAATTTCTCATACGTCTGGCTGTACTTCCCGGTATTTGTCATCAGGATCACGCCGTCCGCCTGAAGCTGTGCGAGCATCTGCATATTTTCCAGTTCCTTTTCCTCCCGGTCATCCGAGTTGCAGAGAAGCATGCGGTATCCATTTGCATACGCCTCCTCCTCAACTGCTTTCGCAAGTTCACTGAAAAATGGATTTTCAATATCCGGCACGAGCACTCCGATCACTTTCGATGATTTCCGGTACAGCGCTCTTGCAAGTTCATTTGGTCTAAAACCGGTTTCTTTAATCGCTTTTTCTACCCTTTCCCGCTTCTCTTCGTCCACCCGCGCGGTCCCGTTTAACACGCGGGAAACAGTGGCAGGAGAGACCCCTGCCCGGGCTGCCACCTCCCTGATACTTGTCATCTGCGCCCTCCTCTCTTCCTTTTCTGTCATGCCTGTTCTGACATGCATTTTCTGATATACATTTTCTGATATACATTTTCTGCCATGACCTTTTTGACATGCATCGCCAGTCATCTTCTACTGTTGATCCTCTTGTCATGATCATCTTTTTGAAACCCGTTTCAAATCTGCTTTCATTATAGCTCCGGCCAGTTCTTTTTGTCAATTTGAAAGCGGATTCTTTTGCAGATGTTCTTGCTTTTCTCTGAGCAGCGGCAGACCTATTTTCGCAGCAAATCCACCGTATGTGCTGTGTCCGATCGCAAATGTACCGTGATGAGATTCCGCGATCTGCCTGACGATCAGAAGTCCCAGTCCGTGGCGCTGTTCGGTCGTATTTGTATCACACACCATATAGTGCGGCGTATGGTTGAGTTTCTCGATCTGCTCCTCAGAGATACCGGTTCCATTGTCCTCTACACAGATCTCACAGACCTCTTCCCTCCTATGAACTGATACAAAGATCGAACATCCATCTTCATTGTGGTTGATACAATTCTGGATCAGATTTGAGACCGCCCGCTTCAGCAGATCTTTGTCTCCATTGACAACATAGGCGGCAGTCTCCTCGTCGGTTTCCCACTCCACCGGAAATTTTTCTTCAAGGTCCATATTGATAAAATCGACTACAACCTGCCTTACGACCGCTATGATATTCTCCGGCTTTACGGCAGCCGGCTGCATATTGTATTCCAGCTTTGAAGCCAGATTCAGGTCATTGATCAGATTTTTCATCCGTTCACTCTGCCTGCGGATCACAGCCGCCTTCCCGCGCTCACTTTCTGAAAGTGCAGGATCTGTCTCTAACTGTGCCGCATATCCCATCACCATCGACAGTGGCGTCCGGATATCGTGGGAAACGCCCGCGATCCAGTTTGCCCTTGCCGTCTCCTTTTTCCGGAGCTGAAATTTCTGCGACTGCAGCACTTCAGAAGTCCGGTTGATATTCTCTGAGATTTCGGAAAGAATCCCTTTTTCTTTCAGCACCACAGGTTCCCCCGAAGGCAACGCCTGAATGCCGTCTGTGATCGGCTTGATCGATTTCAGCAGGGTTGTATTTGCAGTCATATAGATGATAAAGATCAGCACGACATTTACGAGGAGAACGAGCAAAATATTTTTCGGCAGATTTTTAATAAACTGATAATCCCAGCTTGGCCACATGTGCTTCCAAAAGCTCTCTTTTGGATATCCAAGAATCATCAGTCCTTTTTCACTGGCACCCGTAAAGACCGGATAGCCATCCAGGTATCCGCGGGTAACATCCGCAATCTCCGAGGCGGTAAACTTCAGAGGCACTGCGGCAGGCAGCCCCTCCGAATGCCAGATGCAGGCATTGGTCTGATTATCGACATACACTGCCCATACCTGCTCTTTCTTCAGCTGCCGCTTCATTTCCTCTGTCATCTCGTATCCCTGCCCGGTATCGGTCATACTCTCTGCTGCTTTTTCTGCAGTTTTCCACGGATATCCATTTGGAGCCTGCGCTGCGGTCACAACAGCCAGGATCACAAGATTTGCAAGCAGAAGAAAAAAGGAACTAAGCAGCAGGATTCCGACAAATCTCCGCAATAATTTTGGAACACTCTTCATGTTATCTCCCCTCCACGATCAGCTTATAGCCCAGGCCTTTCATCGTCACTAGCGAAACCGGCTTTGACGGCGTATCCTCTATTTTCTCCCGGATACGGCGTATATGCGCCATCAGAGAGTTCTCATATCCAAAAGGATTATCGCCCCAGGCTGCCTCACATAAAGCATCGATCGTGACGATCCGCCCGGCGTTCCGGTAAAGCGCATTCAGAAGTTCATATTCCTTCGCTGTCAGTGGGATATGCTCTCCGTTTTTGATCACTTCCGCGCGGGCAAAATCGATTTCGCTGGCATGAAGCCTGACAAGCGGATTTTCTTCCCGGTAACTTCTCCTTAAGATTGCCGTCACACGAAAAAGCAGTTCCTTTGGCAGAAATGGTTTCACAATATAGTCATCTGCACCCAGACCAAATCCTCTCCACTTATCTTCCGCCTCCCCGCGGGCAGTTAAGAATAAGACCGGATAGTCCCCCCGGCATCTTAACTGCTCCATCAGAGAAAAACCGTCTCCGTCCGGGAGCATGACATCCAGTATCGCAAGATCCGGACGGTCCTGTTCAGAAATCTGAACCGCTTCTTTTACCGTTCCGGCTGTCAGGATCTTCGTAAATCCATCTTCCTTTAAAATAGATACAACCATATCCAAAAGTTCCTGCTCATCATCCACAAGCAGGATTTTCTTCTCTTTTAAATAGTCAAATGCCATGTTCATCCACTCCTTTTTGAAAAATATTATATCAGATTTCTATCTTTGTCTCTATCTTCTCTGCAAATGTAAGGGAAATGTAAGGAAGCGGGAAGGTTGACGCAAGGTTGGGAAGATAAAATAAATCTATCACCAGAAAGGAGAACATCGTATGAATATGATTGAAACAACACATTTAACAAAGACTTATGCAGATTTTACCGCCGTATCCGACCTCAGCCTGCATATCCCAAAAGGAAGTGTCTACGGCTTTCTCGGTCCGAACGGAGCCGGAAAATCTACTACCATGAAGATCTTCCTTGGTCTGACAAAACAGACCAGTGGTTCTTTTGTGATCAATGGAAAAACCTTTCCGAGAGACCGGATGGAAATCTTAAAAGAAATCGGCTCCTTTATCGAGGCGCCTGCTTTTTACGGCAATTTAACCGGGAAAGAAAATCTGGAGATCATCCGCAAAATTTTAGGACTGCCAAAATCTTCTGTGCCGGATGCGCTGGAGTTTGTCGGACTGACACCGTATCAAAACCGTCTGGCAAAAAAATATTCCCTCGGAATGAAGCAGCGGCTGGGGCTGGCGATGGCGCTGATCGGGAAACCGCCTCTTCTTCTTTTAGATGAACCGACAAACGGATTAGATCCCGTCGGCATCCATGAAATCCGCACACTGATCCGCTCCCTCCCGAAACAATTTGACTGCACCGTCCTTGTCTCCTCGCATTTGCTTTCGGAAGTAGAACTGATGGCAGACCAGATCGGTATCCTGAATCACGGACATCTGCTGTTTGAAGGAACATTGGAAGAACTGCGGCAGAGCGCAGCGCTGCGCGGATATCCTTCGGATCATCTCGAGGATACTTTCCTTGCACTGATCGAGGAGGACAACTGCCAGAGAGGAGTCACAAAATGAGTATCGCTTTGGAATGTAAAAAATTAAAAAGAACCGGGGCTCTGCCTGCCTTTTTCGGCGGTGGGATCATCGCATCTGCGATTCCGGTCATCAATATGGCTGCCCGGTCTGAACTGTATCTGGATATGGATCTTCCGCCCATCCGGATTTTGCTGAATGCAAACTGGCAGATGATGTCCATGCTCAATCTGTTACTTATCATCGCAGGAACCTGCCTGCTGTATCATATTGAATTTTCCGACAATGCCATGCAGAAAATGCGCGCGCTGCCGCTTCGGGAAAGCTCCATGTTTTTTCAGAAAGTAATCCTGACCATCGCACTCTGCGCTGTCGTTCTGCTTCTGGAAGCAGGAGCAGTCACATTCTGCACCGCCCACTGGTTTCAGATGGAAGCCGACTTCCAGGCAGAACTTTTTAAAAATTTCGCCTACGAATTTTGTCTTCTGCTTCCATGCATTGCACTGTCGATGCTGCTCGCATCCATCTTTGAAAATATGTGGATATCTCTTGGGATCGGGGTCATCTGCGTATTTACTGCAACGCTGCTGCCGACAGACCATTTTCTGCTTTCGCTGTTCCCATTTGCAGCGCCATTTCAACTCTTGCCAGAAACAGATCCGGCACAGACTGCCCAATATGTCTGTGCAATGCTCATAGAACTGATCGCGATCAGCCTGGCAGAACTGATCTTTGTTAGAAGAAGGAGGGATTTTCAATGAATTTCTTGTCACTGATCCGCGTTGAACTCACCAAAATAAAACGCTCACACATTTTTCCGATCTTATTTGCCGCCGTCATAATCCTGTGGATCCCGTCCGTTTTAAACGCTGATATGAATTTTTCCATGCAGGCAGAGGGGATCTCGCCGGAACACAATTTCTTCATCCAGGGCTTCCTGGGAATGGTGTGGTTCATGCTCCCGGCAAGTATGGTCGTTGGCACTGTCCTGCTGCATATGACTGAGCGAACTCACAGAGGGATCCTCAAAATGCTGTCACTGCCAATCCATCCCGCACGCCTCTGCCTTGCAAAATTTGTCGTCCTGCTGCTTCTTTCTGCTGTCCAGATCCTGCTGTGCATCGCAGTCTATTATGTAAGTGCTGCGATCGCATCCCAGACACAGAACTACCAGTTTCTGCTTTCTCCGCTGTTTGTCTTCCGGGAAGCAGGAAAGATTTTCCTGACGACGATACCGATGCTTTCCGTTTTCTGGCTGCTTTCTGTCTGTATCCAGACACCGGTGTTCTCCATCGGAGCGGGACTTGCCTCTATTGTCCCTTCCGTTTTGATCATCAATACGAAATGGTGGTTCGCATACCCGCCCGCCTATCCGCTTTTTATAGTCACTGCCGATTACGGAAGACTTGCAGAGCATCTTTCCACCGCGCAGATTGAGTTATCCCCATGGATCCCGTCTGCTACTGCAATTACCATAATTTGTTTACTGACCGCCTGCCTTTTGTTTGGCAGAACAGAGAGGAGATGATATGATGAAATCAAGATTATTGACTACGATAAGTACTCTTATGCTGTTTCTTCCGTGGACGATCTTACCTCTGCGGACATACGACTGGGCGCTCCAGTCTCCCACCGCAGAGATCATGATCGGCTGCTATGCGGCCGCAATGATTTTTGGCGGCATTTTCACACTGGTATCCTATCACAAGGCAAAGGTACAGAATTTCCTGATGAAGATCTGCCTGATCGTAAACACGCTCTATGCCGTACTCGGTACGATTGTTCTCGGACAGATTCTTCTTTTCTAAGCAAGGCCGGACGGTTTCCCTGTCAAAAAATCCCCCTTTCAGGCAGACAAGTTTTTATCATTTTCTACCTGAAAGAGGGCATATCCATCTTCCTCAAAACGGTGTCAGTAATATTAAAATTGATCAACAATCTCTCTTGCCGCACGGATCTTCTCCGCGCTTCCCTGCCAGATCTCGTATTCACTGAATCCCGGAAGTCCCATGTTGACTCCATCTCTCCGGAATGTCATCTGACTGTCAACAACGACTTTTCCCGACATATGGTAGGAGGTAATTCCGGTCTCCTCATGCAGCTGTCCGATGATCTCCGACTTGATGCCGCTTCCCGCAAGAATCTCGATTCTTCCTCTGCTCTCGTTCTGCAGCTTGGCAAGGAATTCTCTTCCTTCCCATGCAGAGTTTTTCTGTCCGCTTGTCAGAATGGTCCGGCATCCCAATGAGATCGCCTGCTCCATCGCTTCCAGTGCATCCCGGCTTACGTCAAAGGCGCGGTGCAGCGCTACATCCATATCACCTGCCTCCGCGATCAGTCCCTGCATCTGCTCCATATTCAGAGAACCGTCCGGATTCAGACATCCGATCACGATTCCGTCTGCCCCCAGCTTCCGGAACATTTTTACCTCTTCTTTTAAAATCTCATATTCATGCTGGCTGTAACAGAAGTCACCGAACCGCGGCCGTAACAGCGCGCGGATCTTCAGATCTGTCTCCCGCCGTATTTTCTCAAACAACGCCGGAGACGGCGTCGTCCCCCCGATCACGAGATTTCCGCAAAGCTCGATTCTGTCTGCTCCTCCCTGCTCTGCCGCCAGAGCGGATTCCATACTGTCCACACATACTTCCAAAATTCCTGACATGTCGTTTCTCCTTTCCTGAAACTATTCCACTTGTATTATTTTTCCATTATACCACAGATTGTTCCTTCAGATAAAGTATCTCCTGCGGAATGAAAAACCGCCGCCCTGCAACTGCTTTCAGCTGCCTGACGGCGATCCTATTTTTAAAAGGGATTAAAATATCTCATGCTTATTTACAAAGCTTTTTAAATTCGTCAGCTACAAACTGAACTTTTGTTCCAATAATAACCTGAACGGCTGTTTTGCTTGGACGGATCACTCCTGCCACACCTGCAGATTTGATCTTGCGCTCATCTACTAATGTGTAGTCTTTGATCTCCAGGCGAAGTCTTGTGATACAGTTGTCAATAGAAGTTACGTTTGACGGTCCTCCAACACCTTCGAGGACAATCTTTGCGATTCCAGTAAAGTCATTGTTTGCAAGCTCTACTTTTGTCTCATCGATATCATCGTCTTCACGTCCCGGTGTCTTCATGTTAAATTTCACGATCACGAAACGGAATACTACGTAGTAAATTGCACCAACTACAAGTCCGATCGGGATCAGCATCAGTGGATTCTGCGCGAACGGAGCTTTAAAGCTTAAGATCCAGTCAACAAAACCTGCACTGAAGTTGAAGCCTGCCCTTACCGGAAGCGCCGCAACAACTGCCATAGAGATACCTGTCAATACTGCATGTACGCCGTAGAGAGCCGGTGCAAGGAACATGAAAGAGAATTCCAGAGGTTCTGTAACACCATTGAAGAAGGAAGCAACTGCTACTGACATCAGAAGACCTGCTGCCACTTTCTTTTTTGTATCTTTTGCTGTGTGATACATCGCTAAAGCTGCTGCCGGAAGACCGAACATCATTACCGGGAAGAATCCTGACATCTACATACCAGTTGTTCCCATCACACCGCCTTCTGCATTTCCCCAGAACTTCGCGATATCATTAATTCCTGCAACGTCAAACCAGAATACAGAGTTCAGTGCGTGGTGCAGACCGAATGGGATCAGCAGTCGGTTGAAGAAACCGTAGATACCTGCTCCAACCGGTCCTAAATCCATGATAAATTTACCAACAGTTACAAGTACATTGTAAATGATTGGCCATACGAAGAACAGTACTAAGCTGGAAACTAAGGATGCACCTGCTGTAACGATCGCAACGCATCTCTTTCCGCTGAAGAATGAGAATGCATCTGGTAATTTTGTATTTTTGAATTTATTGTAGCAGGCAGCTGCGATCAGACCACAGAGAATTCCGATGAACTGTGTCTTAATATTTCCAAATGCCGGATCTACTTTTTCCACTGCTGTTTTTGTAAGCATTGCTACAACATCTGTGGAAAGTAATGTCGTTGTCATGATCCATGAAACGAGTCCCGCAAGACCTGCTGTACCGTCGTTGTCGTCAGACATACCGACAGCTACACCGATTGCAAATAAGATCGGCATCTGGTCAATCAGACATCCGCCGCCCTTTAATAAAAATGCTGCAATTACATTGTTTGCCCCCCATCCAGTCGGGTCGATCCAGTAACCGATTCCCTGCAGGATAGCCGCAACCGGAAGACATGCAACCGGAAGCATCAGAGATTTTCCTAATCTTTGAAGATATCTCATCATAATTTTTTTCCTCCTTGCTCTTAATCCCTTTTGATTCACAATGAAAGTCTTTTCCCTTTCATCATTTATTTTACACCGGGAACCCCGGCAATAAAATCCTCACTAATTTTTCATCTGGATCTTTACAACGTCCTCACCCGGAGCGACTTCTTTTCCTGCAAGTCCTTCTACCGCCGCATACTCATCTGTATTGCACACGAGGATCGGTGTCACGATATCATAGCCCGCGGCCTGAACTGCATCCAGATCAACCGTCAGCATCAGATCACCTTTTTTTACTTTGTCTCCGGCTTTGACATGTGCCTCAAATCCTTTTCCTTTCAGTTCTACTGTATCCAGCCCAACATGTACTAAGATCTCAACTCCATTGTCTGCTGTCATGCTGACTGCATGAAGTGTCTCAAATACCATTGCGATCTCTCCGTCTGCCGGTGCGTAAATCTTTCCCTCGGACGGTACGATCGCAACCCCCTGGCCGAGCATTCCTGAATTAAAGGTCGGATCATTTACTTCCGTTAACGACACAGCCTTTCCTTTTGCCACTGCACCGAGCATGTATGTATTGTCTTGTTTTTTCTTAAAAAAATTAAACATCTTGTTCCTCCTAATCATATTGAAAACAGTCTGCAAATATGAGACGGTTCTTTGCTTCCTTTTCTGAGAGATACCGGTGTCCCGCCAGAGAACTGCTTTTTGCCCCGCTGGCATCCACATAGACAGTCTGATCCCCGATCGTCACCGCACACAGAACATACTGTTCATCCTGGCTCCACTTGCCGTTCCAGTGTCCCATCACTACGTGGGAATCCATATCGGCTCTTCTGCAAAGTTCAGAAAAGATCTTTGCATATCCAAGTACGCTCGCTTTTTTCTCAGTGACTGCCGCAAGATAATTCTGTGGATACACCTGATCAAGCATATCCCCCATATGTTCCAGTTCACTTGCCTTCGTGGCAGTGTCATCCGGCACTTTCATCTCCTTATCGAGCCATTTCAGGAAATAGTCAACGGTACTCTTCTGACCGCTGTTTTCAGGGATTCCTTCTATGATCCCGGACAGCACGCGCTCTGTCTCTTCCTGCCTTTCTTTGATCGCTTTGATCTTTTCTTCGTCATTGACGGACAGACCTTTCTGGATCTCATCTGCATTTTTTAATGTTCCATCCTCTGCGATTTCTCCTGCAGTCTCAATCCCACTGGCACAGGATAAGAACAGCACGACCTTTGTGATCTCATCCTCGGTGATTCTGGAAAGATCTTTCTCCTCATTGAGCAGATATACATTGTCCTCGTTCATCGGGATATCTGCAAATCCATAGAAGTAATTGTATCCCTCGTATTCCAGCGCC
Organism: Faecalimonas sp.; assembly: GCA_026169575.1. Next base: position 6,449 of record JAPFCT010000172.1, on the reverse strand, counting down.
ATCGTGATGCGCTCATACTCTTTCCCGTTCACCGCTTCTGGAAGGGTCAGCACCCCTCCCCGAAATTGTTCGATCTGCTCTTTCAGAAACAGATAGACATCCAGCTCTTTTTTCGTCAGCTGGTCTAAGTAAAATTCTGACTGTTTTGCAGTTTCTTCTCTCGGTACGTCCTTCAGTTCATCTTCCACAGACTGTTCCATCACGCTTTTTCTCTGCAAACCGAAAATGAGCATTGCTGCCGCCAGTATGATAAGACCTGCCAGAACAACCTTTTTATGACTGCGAATATAATTCATATGCGACTTTCTCCTATTCCATCTCGCGGATGATCTTTCTTAATTTTAAGATCATCGACGGAGCCACGGAAAGTTCATCCACACCCATCTTCACAAAAGTCTCTGTCAGCTCCGGATCTGCTCCTAACTCTCCACAGATACCGGCCCATTTTCCTTCCTGATGTGCATTGTCCACAACCATCTGGATCATCTTTAAGATCGCTTTGTGATGCGGATTGTAGAAACGATCCAGCTTCTCATTCTGCCTGTCGATCGCCAGCGTATACTGTGTCAGGTCATTTGTCCCGATACTGAAGAAATCTACCATCTTTGCCAGTTCATCACTGATCATGACTGCTGCCGGAGTCTCGATCATAACTCCTTCCTCCACATCCTGGTATGGAATCGCATCTGCTTTCAGTTCTGCCTTGACTTCCTGCACGATCGCCTTTATCTGCTCTACTTCCTCTGTCGATGTGATCATCGGATACATGATCGCCAGATTTCCATAGGCAGAAGCACGAAACAGCGCCCGCAGCTGTGTCTTGAAGATCTCCGGCTGCGTCAGACAGATCCGGATTGCCCGGTAGCCGAGTGCAGGATTTTCTTCCTTTTCAATATTCAGATAATCTGCCTGCTTGTCTGCACCGATATCCAGTGTACGGATGATCACCTTTTTCCCTGCCATATTTTGAACGGCCTGCTTATATGCCTGGAACTGTTCTTCCTCGCCCGGAAGTTCATTTCTTCCGATGTAGAGAAACTCACTTCTAAAAAGACCGATGCCGCCCGCATCATTTTCCAGTACATATCCCATATCTGCCACGCTTCCGATATTCGCATACAGATGAATCTTTCTGCCGCTTTTTGTTATATTTTCTTTTCCTTTTAACTGCTGGAGAAGTTCCTGCTTTTCCTTCTCCCCGGCAAGTTTTCTCTGGATACTTTCTTTTACTTCCTCTGACGGATCCACGAAAAATTCTCCGGTAAATCCATCCACTGCCGCCTCTGTCCCGGTGTGCAGCGCCTCCAAATCCATATCAACTCCGATCAGCGCCGGGATATTCATCATACGTGCCAGAATCGCTGTATGAGAATTTGCAGAACCATGTACGGTCACAAATGCCAGTATTTTTTCCTTATCCATCTGCACCGTCTCACTTGGGGAGAGATCGTCTGCCACGACGATCACCGGTTCATCGAGATCGATCCCGTCTGCATCCTGCCCGGACAGATTTTTTACGAGACGGTTCGAGATATCTTTGATATCTGCCGCTCTGGCTCTCATATAATCGTCATCCATGCTTGCAAACATCTGCGAGAAGTTATCTCCGGTAGATGCAACCGCATACTCTGCATTGACCTGCTGCGTACTGATGATATTTTCGATGGATTCATTGTAATCCTCATCTTCCAGCATCATCTGGTGTACTTCAAAGATCGCAGCGCTCGCCTCACCGACTTCCTTCACCGCCTTCTCATACAACTTTTCAAGCTGCTTCTGCGAAACTGCCACCGCCTCTTTCACTCGCTGCAGCTCTGCCTCAGCATCTTCCACTTTGACACGCTTTACTACGTAATCATCTTTTTTCAGCACAGTTATTTTTCCAAGTGCAATCCCTTTGTAGACTGATTTGCCCTTTAAACATTCCATGATCGCTTTCCCGCCATTTCTTATCTTTATAATCTTGATAACTTCTTTCTAACCTGTTACAGCTTCTTATAAATTTGCTTCAAAAAATGCTTTCATGCCTTCGTATGCAGCTTCTTCATCGCTTCCTTCTACCTGCACTTCCACAGTCTGTCCGCATTTTACTGCAAGTGACATCACTGCCATCAGTCTGGAAGCCTCCACTGTCTTTCCTTCTTTTGTGATCGTGATCTTACTCTCGTATTTCTTTACTTCTTTTGCAAGGATCCCTGCTGGTCTTGCGTGAATTCCCATCTCATCTTTTACTGTGTACTCAAAACTTTTCATTTTTGTAATCTCCCTTCATTTAGATAAATTGATTTGCTCATTTACAGCTTATTGACATTTACAGTTTATTGATATGAAATCATGCAGTCATCCTCTGGATATGGATCGCAAGAAAACCGATTTCTTCCTCCATGACCGCGATTCCAAGCTTCTCCTGCATATTTCTGCAGATCAGTTCTGACACTGCCATTGCCTCCGGGTATTTCTCCTGCACGAACTCATTTAAGTCGATATTGACTGCCTCTTTTGCCTTTGCCCGGGCAACCATATAATACAGATGGCTCATCAGCCGGATATAGCTTAAAGACTCCTTCTTCATCTCCTTTTGCAGATGATCCTCTATGATCTGCATGCTCTCATCTATAATCTGTGTTGCTTTTAATGTTTCTGACACTGCCTCATCCGAAAGCCCGGAATGGATATGCAGTGCGATAAACCCTGCCTCATCGTCCGAAATCCGGTACCCGGTCATCTGCTCGATGATCTTTCTGCTCTCTAAGGCAACCGCATATTCTTTTCCGAATAAAATCTTGATATCCGGTATAAATGGATTGGAGAGAAATATATTCTCCCTCTCGCGCCTCGCCGCAAATGCGAGGTGGTCTGCCAGCGGAAGAAGAATGTCCCCATTCATGGAGTCAAATACTTTCTCTGCCTCTTCGATGATCTTTCCTGCTGCCTCAATGTAAACCGGATCGATCGCATTGACCGCATGGATCGTGGAACGCTGTTCTTCTCTTACGACCGGTGTATACACCTGAACTCCTTCGTCGATCCCTACCTCATCTCCTGCTCTCTTGCCAAATCCAATGCCTTTTCCTAATAAAATCCTCTCACTGCCATCGCCCGCTTCTCTGGCGAGCAGTGCATTGTTATTTAAAATTTTCAAAATACAGTACACTGTCAGCTCTCCTTTTTCTTCTGTCAAGATCTGAGTCAATCTGTCTTGCGGCATATAAAAAGGCATAAACTACCTGTTTTAATCATGATCTATGAATAAAACCGGATAGTTCATGCCTGCATCACCAGTAACACACTATCAAAGTTCCTTTTCGCAACTTCTATTCTATTTTTTATACGTGAGCATGTATAGATTGTATAGCATTTTACCAGTTGTAGTCAAGTTATATTTTATACTAATTTTCATTTTTATTTTTGTGTAGTTTTACTAGCTACCTTGACATTTTTCTAACAATATTACATTTTTATTGTACTTTGCCATTCATTTTTCTTTTATTTTGGCAAATACAGCATCTCCTTTGTGATGTCTTTTAAGGAGGCGGCTCCACACATTGCCATTGTATCTGCAAGTTCTGTTCCGATCTTCTCAATATAAGTCCTGACACCTTCTTCACCGCCTCCGTATACTGCTGTGACGAACGGACGGCAGATCAGAACACCATCTGCACCAAGCGCAAGCGCCTTAAAGACATCCACACCGGAGCGGATCCCTCCGTCTACAAAGATCCTGACTTTTCCCTGCACTGCCTCCGCGATATCTGCTAAAACTTCCGCGGTCGCCGGACACTGGTCGAGCACACGCCCGCCGTGATTGGATACAACGATCGCATCCACCCCCGCCTCTATGGCCTTTAATGCGCCTCTCACTGTCATGATCCCTTTCGCGATAAACGGAACCTTCGCCATTTCTGCCACCTGTCGCAGTTCTTCCACAGATTTTCTTCCTGCCGGAGGTGTCATATTCTTCAGGAACGGAAGTCCTGCCGCATCGATATCCATCGCGACTGCAAATGCCCCGGAAGCTTCTGCCTGCGCCATTTTCTCCCGTATCACTTCCAGATTCCACGGTTTGATCGTCGGGATCCCTTTTCCGCCCGCGCGGCGGATCGCACCGGTCGCATACCGCATCACATCCGGATTCACTCCGTCCCCGGTCATTGCGGCAATTCCCGCCTCCGCACATGCTGCCACCATCACATCATTATAGGAACGGTCATCGTATTTCTCCCCATAATGGAGATTGACTGCACCGACCGGCCCTGCAAAAAATGGGTAACGGAATGTCTGTCCCCAGAGTTCCAGACTGGTGTCAACTTCTGTATTTTCAGAGATCGTATCCATCAGCACGCGTATTTCCTGCCATTTATCAAAATTCCGGATCGCAGTATCTCCCATCCCTTTTGCTCCCGGTCCCGGCATCTGATTGCGGCACGCCCTTCCATTGCACACCAGACATGCCTTACAGTATTTTCCAATCTCCGCTCTCGCATTTTCTGCTATTTCTTCGTATGTCATTCTCTTCTCCTTCTTTCCTCATTTTTCTGTTCCCGGCAGATCTGTCCCCGTCTGCCCTGCGGAGCCATCGTCAGGTCCCCTATTTTTCCCACAGGAAAAATGTTACAACCTGACCGTCGGTAAGTACCCGCTTCTGCGTTGTCTCCCCGGTGATCTTATCAACAGTTACCTCGTACAGTACTTGTGTGGCGGTGGCATTTCCCGGCACGTTTGTCCTGACAGATGCGCGGTACTCGCTCTCTGTCCCTTCTGACTCCACAACGGTCATCTCTTCTCCTTTGGCATCTGCGGTTCCCTTCGCATAGTATTCTTCCAGCCTTGCAAGGATTTCCTGATCGGAATAAGCCGGCGCTCCTTCGCCCTGCGGGTTTGTCTGTGACTCTGTATTTCCCTGCGTCTCTGAATTTCCCGGGTCTTTCTGTGCTGTCTGCTGTTGTTCCTTCTCTTTTTCTGCCTCAGCTTTTTTTGCTTCTTCTGCCTGTTTTTTCGCTTCTGCGTCTTTCTTTGCCTTCTCTGCTTCTGCTTTCTTCGCTTTTTCAGCTTCCGCTTTCTTTGCTTCCTCTGCTTTCTTAGCTGCTTCCGCCTTCTTTGCTTCCTCTGCCTGCTTTGCCGCATCTGTCTCACCGGTGATCCGCTCTGACAGTGCCTTCCATTCCAGACCAGTCACCGGTTTGCCCATGTTGTCCAGTTTCTTCTGGAACTCTTCTTTTGTCAGAGATTCACTGTCATTGTAATACGGCCGGTCTGGATGTCCATCCATATCAAATGTATATTCTTCTGTCTGGATCACTGCATCCTCCCCATCAATTCTGTAGAAATCTGCGATTCCGTAAGATGCCCCGCCGGATCCGTAAATATATATTGTCCCGTTCTGATAGATCTGGAGTAAAGACCGTTCTGCCAGCGTATCATCTTCAAACATATTTTTGGCGTCTGCCCCGTCAAAGCAGTAGATTCCCACTACCCTCGCATCTGCATCTTTGCTCCGGCTTCCGATCAGCAGCTCTTTCGTGCCATTCTCATCGATATCATATAAAGTATGTACGATCTCTGAGCTTCCCTGGGATGTCTCAGTCAGAAATACTAACAGCGGATTGATCTCCGGGTAGCTTTCCGGCGACTCCTGCACCTCTGATGCACCCATCAGAAGCGCCTCATTGTATGTATCGAGAATTCCCTGGTAAGCTTCCTCTGTTTTCTGTTCTTTCTTCAGCCGCTCCGCGGTTCGTTTTGCAGCTGCTTCTGTTTCTTTTTTGCCAAACTTCGTTGTCACTTTGCGCTCCACCGGTTTTAATGCCGCCGGATCATAGGTCTCATAAAACGCATTCAGTTCTTTTGTCCCATTCTGTTCGGTCGTTGTGATCTCTGCCAGAACTTCTGTATCTGCTTCATCAAATTCAAACCACAGTTCCGAATGTTCTTTCATTCTCTTTGCAGTTTCGGTCAGACCGATCGCCCCTAATTTTGCAGAAATATCTGCCGCTTCTTTTTCATAGGCTTCCCCGGTGATCAGCCCCTTCGTGCCTGTATATTCCTTAAATGTCCCATCATAAGTCACCGCAAACATCCCGTACGCATGTGCGCGGACTGTCAGAGAATACTGATTTGCCGTACTTCCGCAAATGTAAGTTTTTCCTCCGCTTTCTTTTAAGAAGATTCCCTGCCGCTCAGTCTCTGCCTGCCCCATCACATTTGGAAGCGCCAGGTATTCTGCTGCAAGTTTCACGCCCTTGTCTTTTGTCTCGTACATCTGAAGATAGACATTGTTACATGTCTTACTCTGGTCTGTCTTGTCTTTCTCCCCGGTCTTCAGCATCAGAACAAGCAGTTCCTTCTTTCCGTCCCCGTCAAAATCTTTCAGTTTTGAGGCAAGCACACCTTTCTGTTTTTCCAGACGTTCCGGCTGTACGATCTTTTTTGCCGCATCCTCTGTCACATAC
>JAPFCT010000376.1 GCA_026169575.1 Faecalimonas sp. | reverse complement strand
TTGCTTGCCATCGGCATAAAGAAACCGAATGGCACAAAAATGACCACGTTTCCGACCACATTCGTGAGCACTGCAAAAGTCCCCAGTGTCTCACGGTAGGTCAGAAAACGCCGAATCTCTTTAAACAGAACGAGATTATACCGATACTCGCTCATTTCCCCGGTACGCCCATACCACTCCGAGAAAAGCAGAAAGTATATGATAAACAGAATGTAACATACAAACAGCACTTTCCCGAGGATACGCAGACGTTTTCTTTCTTTATACTTCACCGCCGCACCCTTTCAGAATGATTCTGTCTCCATCCGGGCTAAAAAGTCAGACCGGATTTATTCTTTAGTAAGCGTGCGCCCCCGACGATCGTGATCACACCTGCTGCGATCCCGGTCACGATCATGATCACACCGAGCACAATATTTCCCGCGCCGACTGTCGTCATCGTCTTATAAATCTTTTCGTTCATAAGTCTCTCCTGTCTATTTTGCTCCGTACTGTTCATAGTATGCGTCGATTGCAGACTTGATCTCGTCATCGATCACTACTTTTCCATTGCATTCTTTATTGTACAGATGCTCTACCACTTCTGCCATTGTCACAATCGCATTTGTCTCAAATCCATAGAGATCTTTGACTTCCTCCAGCGCACATTTCACTCCGCCTTTTCCGACTTCCATACGGTCAAGAGATACCATCAGACCTACGATCTCCACATCTGCCGCTCCTTTTACCTTCGGCACAGTCTCCTCCATAGATTTTCCTGATGTCGTCACATCCTCGATCATGATCACACGGTCTCCGTCCTGAAGCTTGCTTCCCAGGAAACTTCCCTTATCTGCGCCGTGATCTTTCTCTTCCTTTCTGTCAGAGCAGTAGCGGACTTCCTTTCCATATAATTCGCTGTATGCGATCGCTGTCACAACTCCGAGCGGAATTCCCTTGTATGCAGGTCCAAATAATACGTCAAAATCATCTCCGTATCGATCATGGATCGCTTTTGCATAATACTCACCGAGTCTCTTTAACTGAGAGCCGGTCACATATCCTCCCGCATTCATAAAAAACGGAGATTTTCTTCCGCTCTTTAATGTAAATTCTCCAAATTTCAGCACATTGCTCTCTACCATAAACTCGATAAAGTCTTTCTTATACTGTTCCATCTCTTCTCTACCTCCATATTTTCAGGCAATACTGCCTTGATTTACCTTTTTATATCATTCTAACTTTAACACAATTTGAGGGGCATTTCAATTCAAGGAAAAAGAAAAGATAATAAAGTTCCAGATGGGAACTTCCTGTTTAAGAATCCTATTGTAAAGCATATGAAAACCACCCCAAAACTTTGGCGAGCGATGGAGTGGTATTCTATAACCATATAATCGAGGTCAACCCCTTGTGGGCGGTTGTTCCTTTTGTATCTTCACTATAACACATCTGCTTTTCTTCTGCAAGTGTCTGACATTTGAAGTTTAACTAAGCTTTCATTTTTCTACGATCCTATGCCTGTATTCCATTTTCCAGACGGTACACGGCTGTATACGCTTTCTTCTTCTCTTCCCGCAGATGGTGACTGACCATGATCACAGTCAGATCTTGGCAGGCAAGCAGTGTATCTTCGATCATTGCCGCATTTTCCTGATCCAGTGCGGACGTTCCTTCGTCCACGATCAAGATTGATCGGTGATGGATCAGGGCACGGGCGATTGCCACACGCTGTTTCTGTCCGCCGGATAAATGACTTCCGTTCTCTCCGACGTCGGTATCCAGTCCGTCGGCAAAGTGATCCAGATCGCCGAGCAGTGCACTCTTTTGCAGCGCCTCCTCCAGCTCCTCCTCAGTAAATGAATCGCCCATCGTGATATTTTCCCGGATCGTATCATGAAATAAAAATACGTTCTGCTCAATGTATGCCATCTGCTGATAAAACGAATCCCGGTCATACTGTGCGGCTTCCTTTCCGTCAAAGAGAATTTCCCCCTGATATCCGGTCAGCTGCCCCAGCAATAATTTTAACAGTGTTGATTTTCCGCAGCCACTTTTCCCTACAAGCACATATTTCCCGCCTATTTTAAAATCCAGCGATACCCCTCTTAAAACCGGATGGCCTGTGTAGCAAAACCTGAGATCACGGAGTTGAATATTCTTTTGAACTACCGGAAGCGGCGCCGGTTTCTGTTCCTGCATGGATTCTTCTTTTTTTGCGATTTCTGTTTTTGTAATTTCTTTTTTTATCATTTGTTTTTTTACGATTTCTTTTCCCGTACTTCTTTCTTCCTCCGATTCTTCCTCTGCAATCTTCTGGAAATACGGTCTTGCACTGACCAGGTTCACCCGCATAGAAATCAAACGCTCAAATGTCGAATATATTTGTGAGATCACATTGACTCCCGCTCCAAGCACGGGAACCGGGATCTTTCCCACTGTTGTCATCAGAAACAACAGTACATGGACTGAATGCATTCCAATGGCTGACACTGCACTGATCCTTCTTTCCACCTTTGCACTTTCTCTTGCAAACTGTACCCGCTCATCTTCCATCCGTTTTCCTTCCCGTGACATATCCTGATCAAATTTTTTCAGATGCCCGAAAGATTTCAATACTCTGATCCCCGCGATCTGCTCCTTTACCTTTTCCGTAAAACGTTCCATCGCCACAGAAACGTTCTCGGACTTTTCTTCCAGCTGTTTTTCAAAATGCTGGGATACATAAAAGGAAGTTGCCGCGACAAGCAGGGACATGACCAGAAGTTTCCAGCTGATCACCAACAGAAAGATTACATTCATCAAGAACAGCAGCGTACAGTTCACATACTCAAAAAAATTCTGGAATCCTCTTGTCTCTGCCTCTTTTACATCATTCATATACCAGGAAATATACTCACCGGTGTCTTTCTCAAGAAACTTTTCATAATTTCTCCTTATGATTTTTTCATTGAGATCCTTTCGCATCTCACAGTTCATCGCCTTTATCGCACCTGCAACGGTCCGTTTCTGCTCGTATTTTAAAAATACAACAAGAAGATTCATCAGAAAGCATCCTGCCAGTATCAGCAATGTATTTTTCAGATTTCCTGCAAGCGCCTGATCCATCATCGCAACATCGATCAGCTGATTACAGATCCACCCTGCATTGACAAGAAACAGCGCTGCAAATGCCGCGATATTTTGTTTTTTACATCGTCTTATATAGCTCCACATAACTGTCCTGCCCCTCCCCGCTCCAGATGATAAACTGCTGTGTAGTCTGTCTCTTTTTCTTTTTTCAGATGATGAGTAACCAGGATCACCGTAAGATCCTCACATGATGTCAGTGCATCCTCGATCACCTCCGCATTCTTCTGATCCAGCGCGGAAGTCCCCTCATCCATTACCAGGACAGAGCAATGATGGAGCAGCGCTCTTGCTACTGCCACCCGCTGTTTTTGCCCGCCGGAAAGCAGACTTCCATTTTCTCCGACCACCGTATCCAGTCCTTTCGGAAAATGTTCCATCTCCTCCCAAAGCGCGCTGCGCCTCAGCGCTTCCTCCAGTTCTTCGTCGGTCACAGTTCTTCCAAGTGTAATATTTTCCCGGATCGACGTATTAAAAAGGAACACATTCTGCTCGATGTATGCCATCTGTTTTCCAAAAGAATCTGTGGCAAACTGCCCTGCTTCTCTCCCGTCAAACAATACCTGGCCTTCGTACCCTTTCAGCTGTCCGAGCAGAATCTTAAGCAAAGTTGACTTTCCGCAGCCGCTCTTGCCGACAACCGCATATTTTCCTCCCACAGTAAAGTCTAAATCCAGATGATTCAATACCTTCGTATCCGCATATGCAAACGAAAGATCTCTGACCTGGATCGCCCGCCGGATCTCCGGAAGTTCTTCCTTTTCTTCTGTCTCTCCTGCCATCTCGGAAAATTTCTTAAAATATGCTCTGGCGCCGGCAATGCTCACCCGATACTGCATGATATTATAGACGGAACTTCGGATCTCACCACTGAAATTATTCCCTCCAAACAGAAATTCTACCGGAAGGATCCGGAGTGTACACATCACAAAGACAATGGCAAGATTGATTGTTCCCTCGATCCAGTTGATCCACTGCAGCATCATATTTGTTTGTTCCTTCTTCTTTACATAGGAGTAACGTTCCTCTTCCAGGTGTTCGCCTGCCTCTTCCATATGTTTTCGGAAGTCTCCCAGATGCCCGAATGCTTTCCACACAAGAAAACCGGACAGCTGTTCTTTCAATGCATCGGTAAATACTTCCATCGAATCTGAAATTCTTCTGGAAAACGATTCTATTTTCTTCTCGAATTTTCTGGTCGCCCAGTATAATACAGCCGCCGTGAGCAGTGTGTAAAGTAACAGATCCAACCGGATACAGCCAAGCACTACCGTGTTCATGAGCAGCCCAAACACATCATAACCGCACATGTAAAATGATTCAAACCCCTGCGCTTCGATCTCTTTGATGTCATTGGTATACCATGAGAGATATTCTCCGCTGTCTTTTCCATCCAGATCCTGATAATGCTTTTTCATCAGGATCTGATTGATGTCTTCCCGCATTGCCTGATTCATCAATGCGATTGTTTTTGCCATCCATAGATCAGAAGCCGGATATAACACGGTCCAGAGAAACACGTTGACGGCGATCAACACGATTCCGTAGAACAATGTCTTTTGAATGCTGCCCTCCAAAATCACATGCATCAATGTAATCAACAGCAGACTGCAGAAAACGGACCCGACATTGATCAGCGCTATGATTCCCAGAACTGCTGCATTCTGATACTTATATTTTCTGACATACTTCCACATAAGCCTTGCCTCCCTGCTTTCTTTCTGATTTAAATTCTAGCATATTGAGAATTCTGCGACAAAAACAGGCACGAATTGCAGAAAAACGAGCATGAACTGCATTCGTAAAAAAGAGTCAAAAAAAGAAAGTATACAGAGTCCCGCACTGTACGGATCTCTATATACTTTCGATACGTTCTCGCTTTTCTATTTTACAATCCCGACCATATCTTTCACAGTCTCGAACTGATATTTCTTCATATACGCTTCGATTCCATCCACGATCTCTGCTGTGACACCCGGATTGATGAAGTTTGCAGTTCCGACAGACACTGCGCTTGCTCCTGCGAGAATAAATTCAATCGCATCCTCTGCTGTGGCGATTCCGCCCATTCCGATGATCGGAATATTTACTGCGTTTGCCACCTGGTAGACCATGCGGACTGCGATCGGCTTGATCGCCGGACCGGAAACTCCTCCGGTTTTGTTTGCCAGTGCAAATGCTCTCCGGTGTACATCGATCTTCATTCCGGTCAGAGTATTGATCAGGGATACCGCGTCGGCGCCTCCTGCCTCTACCGCTTTTGCCATCTCTGTGATATCTGTCACATTTGGACTTAGCTTCATGATGACCGGCTGTTTTGCATATTTTTTCACGGCTCTTGTGATCTCTTCTGCCGCCTTTGGATTCTGTCCGAATGCGATCCCGCCTTCCTTGACGTTCGGGCAGGAAATATTGATCTCCAGCATATCCACGTCCTCACTTGCAAGGCGTTCTACGACTTCACAGTAATCTTCTTTGGAGCGCCCGCACACATTGACAATGATCTTTGTATCATACTGGCGAAGAAATGGAATATCGCGCTCACAGAATAAATCGATCCCCGGATTTTGCAGGCCGACTGCATTCATCATTCCGCCGTAAGTCTCTGCCACACGCGGAGTCGGATTTCCTTCCCACGGAACATTTGCCACACCTTTCGTCGTGACTGCCCCGAGCTTACTAAGGTCTACAAAATCACAGAATTCTGCACCGGATCCAAATGTCCCGGAAGCAACTGTCACCGGATTTTTCCACTCCACTCCTGCTATATTTACACGCATATCCATTATAATTCCACCTCCGTCGATAAGAATACCGGACCATCTTTGCAAATACGCTTGTTATGCACATTGCTGTGGTGATCTTTCTCTTTGGACTTGCACACACATGCAAGACACGCTCCGATTCCACACGCCATGCGTTCTTCGAGGGAAAGGTAACATTCGATTCCCTTTTCCTCGGCATAACTTTTCAGCGCACGGAGCATCGGTGTCGGCCCGCATGCATAGATAATGTCGGCTTCCAGTCCATGTTCGCGGATCGCATCCATCACATTTCCTTTTGTTCCGACGCTTCCGTCTTCTGTGGAAATATAAAGGGTTCCGTTTGCTTCCAGTTCTTCCTTCAAGAATGTCTGTGCATCCCGGTATCCCACGATGATCTGTTTCTCACAGTGCAGTGATTTTGCAAGTTCCAGAATCGGCGGTACTCCGATTCCTCCACCGATCAGAAATGCTTTCTTCTCAATCTGTGGGAATCCGTTTCCAAGTGGTCCGATCACCGGGATCGTATCCCCGGCTTTCATTTTGGAAAACTGTTCTGTCCCGGTCTTTTCTCCCGTCACGCGGTATACGACACGGAGTTTCCCTCCCTCTCTGTCGATCTCACAGATACTGATCGGACGTGGGAGCAGCTTGCTCCCGTCGTTTGTATACATCGAAATAAATTGTCCTGCTTTTGCTGTCTTTGCTGCCTTTGTCTGGATCCACATACTGAAAATCCCATCTGCCAGGCATTCCTGGGAGACAACAAGCGCCTGCTCTTTTTCTCTCTCTGCCATAATGTTCTTCCTCTGTCACTTTATCTTTTTTATTAGCGGTTGTTCAGCGCGTTGCTGATATCTGCCACCATTGCTTCCACAGCTGCCCTTGATGCATCTCCGAAATTCTCTGCACCGAATTTTGCATACGCTTCCTGCTTGTAAGCGGCGATGATTCCACGAGATGAATTTACGATTGCTCCAAGACCGTCTTCATTGAAGAAATGTACGAGGTCTTTTCCCTGACCGCCCTGTGCTCCGTATCCCGGTACAAGAATATAAGATTTCGGCATTACTTTTCTGAGGACTTTTCCCATTTCCGGGTAAGTAGCTCCTACAACAGCTCCGATGTAGCTGTACTCGTCACCCATATGTGCCTCGCCCCATGCGGCAACTTTCTCTCCAACTAACTCATACAGCGGTCTTCCATCGATCAGCTGATCCTGGAATTCTCCGCTTGACGGGTTGGATGTCTTCACGAGAATAAACAGCCCTTTGTTTTCTTCTTTACAGATGTCGATGAATGGATTCACTCCGTCAGATCCAAGGTATGGATTGACTGTCACAAAATCTTCATCAAACGGCGCGTAAGATTTGCTTCCGACCTGCACATGTCCGAGATGTCCGACTGCATAAGCGGCAGAAGTAGATCCGATATCTCCTCTCTTGATATCCCCGATCACAACAAGTCCTTTCTCCTTACAGTAATCCACTGTCTTTTTGAATGCTTCCAGTCCCGGGATTCCGAACTGTTCATACATTGCGATCTGCGGCTTCACTGCCGGGATCAGATCATATGTCTTGTCCACGATTTCTTTGTTGAACTGCCAGATAGCCTCTGCGGCTCCCTCTAATGTCTCCCCGAACTCTGCAAATGCTTTCTTCTGCACATGTTCCGGAATATAATTGAGCATCGGGTCTAACCCTACGACGATTGGTGCATTTGTCTTCTTAATATTTGCTACTAATTTGTTGATCATATTTCTTTCCTCCACTGATATGTTTTTCTGTCTTTCTTCTCCATTTATTTAGAGCAACTCTTATTTACTGTCAGACATTTTTGGTTCCCTTTTCTCTTACACCTCATAGACCGGCACGCCGTCCACGATCGTGCAGCGTACTTCGCCTTTTACTTTTCTGCCGTGGAACGGAGTATTCTTTCCTTTTGAGAAAAAGGTATGTTTATCAATCTCATATTCTTTCGATGGATCAAAGATGACAATGTCTGCGATCTTTCCTTCGGAAATCGATCCTTTCTCCCCGGCAAGACCAAGGATCTTCGCCGGGTTGTAACTCATCTTCTCTGCCATCTGCATCGGAGTCAGCACCCCGGTCTCCACCAGTTCGGTGTAAGTCAGCGCCGCGGATGTCTCAAGTCCCACGATTCCAAACGCCGCGTCCTTCATGGATTTGTCCTTCTCCTGCTCTGCGTGCGGCGCATGGTCGGTAGCGATCACATCCATGATATTATTCTTCAGTCCCTCGCGCAGCGCCTCGACATCAGCCTTGCTGCGAAGCGGCGGATTCATCTTAAAGTTTCCATTATCTTCTGTGATATCATCTGTCGTCATGATAAAGTGATGCGGACACACTTCTGCCGTCACCGGAAGTCCGTCTTTCTTCGCCTCTGCAACCATCCGCACACTGTCCGCTGTCGAACAGTGGCACAGATGAAGCTGTACTCCCGTCTCTTTTGCGAGAAGGATATCTCTTGCAACAATCACATCTTCCACGGCATTGGTGATTCCCTTTAACCCAAGTGTCTTCGCCTTCTCATCCGCGTTCATTACGCCGCCCTCTACCATATGGATATCCTCGCAGTGTGCAAAGACGGCAATTCCGCTTGCTGCAGCTCTCCTCATACTTTCTCTGTAAAGAGATGCATTCATCACAGACTTTCCATCTTCACTGATTGCATGGCATCCTGCCTCTGCCATCCCCTCGATGTCCGCAAGCACTTCTCCTGCCTGACCGACAGTGACTGCGCCAAGCTGGATCACATGTACCGGCGAGTCTTCCTTCGCCCGCGCATGTACATCCTCCACGCGCTCTTTTGTATCGATGACCGGCTTTGTATTCGGCATCGCGCAGACCGTTGTCACACCTCCGTGTGCCGCTGCCTTTCCTCCAGTTTCCAGTGTCTCTTTATATTCCAGCCCCGGATCTCTTAAATGTACATGAAGATCGATAAATCCCGGCATCACATAACATCCTTCTGCATCGATCACACGGTCCGCCGGCTCCTCTATATGTGCTTCGACACGGATGATCTTCTGATCTTCTGTCAACACATCACAGATTCCGTCCAACCCCGTAGCCGGATCTAAGACATGTCCATGTTTGATTAATACTCTCATACTGCTCTGTCCTTTCTTCCAGTGTTACTGTATACTGTTTTTATTTTATCATAGCGGCATAAAAAAAGGAATGTCAAATTTGTTTCCTACATGACATTCCTTCTCTTTCATCATTTTTTATAAATTTTCTGAACACTTCCATCCATGTTCTGTCTACTGATACATCTCCTTCTACTGCTCCCGCAGTACATCCATCGCAGTCTGAAGCTGATTATCCGCCTCCGGATCTGCCTCATCCATAACATATTCTACCGGAACGTCCGGCTCAATCCCTTTTCCATCAATATTTCTTCCCTTCGGAGTGAAATATTCAGAGATCGTCACTTTCACACAAGTGCCGTCCTCCAGTGGAAACAGCTGCTGAACAACTCCTTTTCCGTAAGTTGTCGTCCCAACGATCGTGCCGATTTTGTAATCCTGCACTGCCCCCGCAAAAATCTCTGAAGCGCTCGCACTGTAACCATTCACAAGCACTGCAAGCGGCGTGTCAAAATCATTCTTCCCATTCCCGCGGATCTCTTCTTCTCTTCCGCTTCGGTCCTTCGTTGAAACGATCGTCCCTTCCGGAAGGATCCGTTCCAGCATACTGCATACGGTGTCAAGATTTCCACCCGGGTTGCTTCTCAGATCTATGACAAGCCCCTGCATACCTTGCTTCTCCAGATCAGAAAGCGCCTGCTCAAACTGTCCCAGTGTCACACTGTCAAATTCGGATACACTGATGTAGCCGATCTGATCTTCCTTCATTTCGTACTCTACAGTCTGTGCTGCTACTTTCCCGCGGACAGCAGTCAGCTCGATCTCCTCTTTTGCTTCCCCTCGCAGGACTGTCATATGGACTTCTGTCCCTTCTTCCCCTTTGATATCCGCGACAACCTCTTCCAGATCTTCGCCCGTCACTTCCTGCCCCTCTACTTTATAGAGGATATCTTCTGAGCGCATCCCTGCTTTCTCTGCCGGAGATTCTTTGTACACTTTGCTGACTGTGATGATTCCCGACTCAAGGTTCTGCGACATCGCAGCCCCGATTCCGATATACTCCCCGGAAGTTGTCTCAAAAAGTTCTTTTGTCTGCTCTTCATTGTAATAGGTGGAATACGGATCGTTCAGACCTGCAAGCATTCCTGCATACATCCCGTCTTCCAGGTCTTCGGTGTCGGTATCCCGAAGGTAATTTTCATCGATGATCTTCTCGATCTCTTTTACCTTTTCTTTTGATTCTGCATTCAGCACACTCTCTGACGACTGAATGCTGTCATTTTTACTCTCTCTGATCTTCTCTGCTACATTCTTCCCGAGGGAAACCCCGCCAAAAATGGCGCTTCCCCCTACGAACATAGCAAGGGCGCCACAGAGCGCCCCTTTAAAAAAACTACGTTTATGTTCCATATGATTACCTGTCTTACATATAATTTGAAGGATTGACTGCTACGCCGTTTAATTCTACCTGGAAGTGAAGGTGTGGTCCGGTAGACTGTCCCGTACTTCCCACATATCCGATCTGCTGGCCTTTCTCCACATGCTGTCCCGCAGATACCGTCAATGCGGAATGATGCATGTATTTTGATACCAGTCCGTTATCATGCTGGATCACGACCCAGTTTCCTGCGGATGTACTGTAATTGGCGATCAGGACGGTTCCTGCCGCTGCCGCATATGTAGGTGTCCCGGCCGGCGCCGCATAATCATGCCCTTTATGTCCTCCGACCTCGAACTCCCGGATCTCTCCAAAGTAACTTGACTGGTATGTCATTCCCGGGCATGGATGTGTGAAATATCCGCTGCCGGAAACTACATTTCCAGATGACGGCGGTACATATCCTCCCGATGTATTTCCACCTGATCCGCTTCCGGTATTGCCCTGCGGCTGGCTGTTCTGCGCCGCGTTATTGTTCATCGCCTGCTGCTGTGCCGCCTGCTCTGCTGCGAGACGGGCTGCCTCAGCTTCTTTCTGTCTGCGCTCTGCCTCCTGCGCTTCTGCGATCAGCTGCTGAAGCACCTTTGCATTCTCTCCGATCTCTGTCTCCAGATTTGCGATCTGGATATTCTTGTCAGAGAGCAGTGTCTCCACATTTGCACGCTTCTCGGAAAGTGTCGTCTGAAGCGCTGACAGTTCTTCGTATTCTTTCTGAAGAGATTCTTCCTTCTGCTGTACCTGCTTTACTGTTTCCTGAAACTCAACAAGCATATCTCTATCATATTCCGAAATCTTTGTCACATATTCCGTTTTGTTGAGAAAATCTGAAATATCTTCCGCGCTGAGAATGATCTCAATAAATTCTACATTGCCATTCTCGTACATATATTTGATGCGCTTCTTCATGCTCTCATATTGATTGTTCTCAGTAACTTTCGCCTCTACCAGTTCATTTTCAGCAGCTTCAATCTCATCTTCCTTCGCAGACATGTCATCCTGCGCTTTCTGAAGATCCTGAATAACTGTATTTAACTCTGTATCCAGTGAGTTCTTCTCTGCCTCCGCAGCCTTCTTCTGTTCTTCCAGCTGCTCTCCTTTTTTCTGCGTCTCAGAAATAGATGCTGCTGACACCGGCATGATACTTCCGCCGCACAGTGCGCATGCAAGAAACAGTGCAGCAATCTTCTTTCTTCTCAATTTCATATCTTCACCTATACCTTTAAATGCTTTCTGATCGTAAAGAAACTTCCGATAAAACCAATTCCGACTCCGAGCAGAAGTCCTGTCGGCAGTAAGACTTTATATACATCCCATACCGGCATGAAATCCAGAATATTATTTAAAATACTGAAACGAGTCATGATATAGTCGATCGCTTTATCGTATACGACATACAGTCCTGCAAGCGGGATCGCCGCACCGACAAGACCGATCAGAATACCTTCGATGATAAATGGTCCACGGACGAAATAATCTTTCGCACCGATATATTTCATGATCGCGATTTCTTCCTTCCGGACCGTAATACCGATCGTGACTGTATTGCTGATCAAAAATACGGTTACAATCAGCAGAATCAGAATGATCGCCGCAGACACATAGAGGATCAGCTTGTTGACACTTGACAGTGTCTTTGCAACAACATCGGACTTATTGACCTTGCGGACACCGTCCAGCCCCTCTGCAAACTTTACGACTTCCTTCTGTGATTCCACATCTTTCATATATACTTCGTAGTTGTCAGATCCTGCCAGCGGATTATCATCTTTAAATCCTTCTGCAAGATCTTTGGATTCTCCAAAATATTCATCCTTGAATGTATCCCACGCTTCATCTGCAGATACATAAGTTACTTTCAGGACATCATCCCGCTCTCTCAGCGCGTCTCCGATCGCCTCTACTTTGCTGTCCTCCAGGTTCTCATCGAAGAACACGGTGATCGCAACCCCTTCTTCTGCTTTCTTGACTATGTAGTTAAAGTTAAGAATCACGGAAAAGAATAATCCGAATAAGAAGATACATGCCGCCATCGTCGCAATTGAAGCCAGTGAAAACAGCTTGTTTCTTCCGATATTCTTAACGCCCTGCTTCATCGTATATCCTACTGTACTAATCCTCATTTATATACCCACCTTTTTTCTCGTCGCTGACAATGACACCTTTCTTCATCGTAATGACACGCTTCTGCATCTCATTTACGATCTCCTGATTATGTGTTACGACTAATACGGTTGTTCCTCTCTGGTTCGCCTCCTCAAGCAGCTGCATGATCTCCCATGAGTTCGTCGGGTCTAAGTTTCCCGTAGGCTCATCTGCCAGAAGGATCGACGGCTCATTGACGATCGCCCGCGCGATTGCCACACGCTGCTGCTCCCCGCCGGAAAGTTCCTTCGGGAACATCTTATATTTCTGAGCGAGTCCCACAAGCGAGAGTGCTGCAGGTACTTTCTTCTTCATCACACGCGTCGGAGTCTCCACAACTCTCTGGGCAAATGCAATATTCTCATAAATATTTCTGTCTTTTAAAAGCCGGAAGTCCTGGAATACAACGCCAAGTCCTCTTCTGTACTTTGGAATATGTCTGTGTTTCATACGGCTCAGATTCTGGCCGTTTACAATGATCGTGCCGGATGTCGGATCTAATTCTTTCATGATCAGCTTGATCAGCGTAGATTTTCCTGATCCACTGTCCCCTACGATGAACACGAATTCGCCCTGCTCGATCTTCACAGATACTCCATTCAGAGCCGCAACTCCTTTTGAATATTCCTTCGTCACATCTTTTAATTCTATCATACGTCCTCCTATTACTAGTACTCCAATGTCTCCATGTACTTCATGTATTTCACTACCATAAGAGCGATCTTGAACGTGATCGCATCTTCAAACACGCGAAGATCAAGCCCTGTGCTCTTCTGCAGCTTGTCCAGTCTGTACACAAGTGTATTTCTGTGGATGTATAGCTGTCTTGATGTCTCCGATACATTCAGACTGTTCTCAAAGAATTTATTGATCGTCGTCAATGTCTCCTCATCGAAATCGTCCGGTGATTTTCCTTCGAAGATCTCACGGATAAACATCTTGCAAAGCGGAATCGGCAGCTGATAGATCAGTCTTCCGATACCGAGTGTATTGTATGCGATGATGTCCTTCTCATTAAAGAAGATCTTTCCTACATCGAGCGCGAGCTTTGCCTCTTTGTAAGACTTTGACACTTCCTTGATATCATTTACGATCGTTCCGTAAGCGACATGGACATCTTCCTCTCCCTCTGACTGGAGCAGTTCCAGAATACTCTGTGCAACCTGTTCCATCTCTTTGTACCCTTCATTGGCTGCAAGCTCCTTCACAACGATGATATTCTTCTCATCGACTGCTGTGATAAAGTCCTTTGTCTTGCCTCCGAGAAGCGCACGCACACTCTCAAGCATTCCCGTATCTTTCTCGCGGGATGTCTCAACTATAAGGATAACACGTCTCACTTCCGTGTCAATATGTAATTTTTTCGCCCGGTTGTAAATGTCTACAAGAAGTAAATTGTCAAGAAGCAGGTTCTTGATGAAATTATCTTTGTCAAACCGCTCTTTGTAAGCGACCAGAAGATTCTGGATCTGGAATGCCGCGATCTTGCCGACCATGTACACATCCTCGCTTCCGCCGTTCGCCATCAGGATGTACTCCAGTTGATGCTCGTCAAAAATCTTAAAAAACTGGTAACCCTGGATCACCTGGCTGTCTGCCGGCGATTCCACAAATGGCACTACCGCACTTTCGTAATCTTCTGTATCTGTAAATGTACTTGCCAGTACCTTCCCTTCTGTATCCATAACGCACAGGTCGATCCTGGTGATTCCCTTCAATCCTTCAATGGTGTTCTGAAGTGTCTGATTTGATATCATATTCTTCTCCTCCGCTTAATAAATTCTACATTTCTACATATCTGTATATATCTTAATGCAAAACACCAAAAAAAGAAAGTAGAAATCAAGAATTATTATGCATTTTTTCTTTCGGGAGAAAAAAGTACTAAAAAAAACTTCCTTCTCCCAGTCGTACGATTATAACAAATAATATTTTATTTTTCAACCCCTGCCCCGGATTGTTCACAGTTTCTAAACATTTTTCTCCGGTTTTTTACGATTCCTCCGATCCTTCCGGTCTCCCTGGAAGACAGCGATTCCCATCCTTTCTGCATCACCTGGTCAAGAAGTCCCAGTTCTTCCGCGATCTCATATTTCAGCTTTTCTTCCGGTTCCAGTTCGCTTAAGATAATCTTCTTTTTCTTTGCCATCACACGTTCCCTCCCCTTATACTTCTCCCGGTCTGTCTCTTCTCTGCAAAATTTCCCCCGGCGCTTCTCTCTCAGTATTTCATCTTTCCTTCTATATTATACGCCTTATATGCCAAACAGCCGGACGTATCCGCCGGCTGTAAGTTTCTGTAAAATTTATTTGGTCTGTCTTTTGCCCTTTCTAAAATCCTTTTGGCTCATCCGGTATAATGACGGCGCAGATAAAATATGCCAGGATCCCGGTTCCCCAGCTTGTCAGGCTGAGCAGCACAACACCGAGTCTTACAAGTGTCGGGTCAATATTAAAATATTCTGCAACACCACCGCACACTCCGCATATCATTTTATTTCTTGTTGATCTGTATAATCTCTTCTGTTCCATTTTCAATTCCCCTTTCTAAAATCACCCTGCAAATAGTTTCTCCTGAAAACAGTGTTTCACTTTTCCTGCAAAAAGTCAATAAAAATTTCACCTGCACCACACTCAATATGAAGCTTCTTCTCCGCTCCCTTATGAAGGTGTTTCTCAGAACCGAGCGCTGTATACTCCTCGTCCCCGATCCACACACTGCCAAGCCCGCATTCTGTCACACACTCATAGTCCGTTTCCCTGCCTGCAAGTGTCAGGCTGATATCTCCCATTCCACATTCGATATCTGCGCCTGTCACATCTGCCTGCACAATATCAGTCTCACCGGTTCCGGTTTCCAGATTCATCATCGCCGCTTTCAGCTGCCCGATCGTGACATCCCCTGCCCCTGTACTGATCTGTATGCCGCTTGCGTGGATCGTATCAGCAGTAAATTCTCCCGCCGCAATCTCACATTGAAATGCTTCCAGAATGGTCCCTTTTGGGATACCGATCACAACCGGCTCCACATCCTGCCCAAGTCTTGACCTGCGCTCTGTATTTTCGATCGTAAGCTTTACTCCATCCTGGCGGCACTGGATTTTCCGGAAATCATCGGGAATCTCTGCCTCTACCTCTTTTCCATCAGTCTCTTCGATGATCACATCGCCAATACTCATCTCAATCTCAATCTGCCTGACATCAGAAAAGTGATCACCGCTCCCAGCTCCGGTATCATCTTCCTGATAAGAATCATCTGCCGGATCCAGCTCGGAAACTTCCTCCATTTCTCCGGACAGAAAATGAAAAACATGATCTCCTCTGACATTGATCCGGTCAAATCTTGCCCCGAGTGCAACTCCCGCAATACAGAAGACTCCGCCGCTTGCCGCTGCAATACCGGCGATGATCCATCCGATCTTCCACCCTTTCTTCATTGTCTCACTCCTCTCTGTAAAAACCGTCTGCAAAGATTTACCGTTCCCCGGAACAACATCGGTACGATCTTTAACAGACTCCATACGATCAGCATTGTCACGATCAGACCTCCGGAAGTCAGCAAAAGTCCGATCCCACTTACGAGGAATCCTTCCCCGACCGAAGTAAACATGTGGGCGATACCGATCCCGGTCGTCACAATCCCTGATCCTAAAACAGCGACCGCTCCAAAAGCGATGCCTGCCGCCGCAGTCAGAAGTGCGATAATCACTGCAAAAACAGTCGCAATCCCAACGATCACAAGCGGTATGACGATCGGCGCCCCGATCAGAAGAATCGCTGCGATCAGAATGATCCTGGCAGTCCGGTTATGCTTTTCATTTCCATAATTTTTTTGTGAGGTCTGATGTCCCATATTGCCAGCGGCGCTGTTCTTCCCGGCATACTCCTGCTCATATCGATAATCACCGGCCACCGGCATCTCTCTGCTGTCAAACCGGCAGTCCTGGTATCCATTCTCGGTATACTCTCCTCCAAGATCTCCATTTCCATCCAGCCCTGCTTTTAACTTTGCGGCAACCTTCCCCGGACTTTCCAGTTCAGAAATGACCTTCTGCTCATTTTCCTTTCCTGCCGCATCAAAATAATCATTATAATACTGCATCGCATCTGTCCGCTCTTCCACCGGCACATCCTGCAAAAGCGCCGCCAGCTCTGTCATAAATTCTATTCGGTTCATGCAGTTACACCTCCCTCAAATATCTCACTGATCTTCTTTGAATACACTTTCCATTCCTCCCGGTACAGATTCAGCTGCGCCATCCCCCGCTCGGTCACCTTATAGTACCGCCGGTTCCTGCCGTCAAACTGCATATCGTACACTTCCAGACACTGATCCTTCTGGAGTCTCCGCAGCACCGGATATAATGTGGACTCAGACACTTCCAGCACTTGCCTGACGTCCTGCGTGATCTTGTATCCGTAAGTCCCCTGACGCTCTCCTGATACAACTGCCAGCACGATCGCATCCAGCAGAGCTGCTCCCGTGTTAAATACCATGTCATCACTCCTATCCCATATTTTCTGTGATTCCTCATATTATAAAAACTTTAATACTATTTATTTATCTATATTATATATTATATAATATTATTGTCAATGTAAAAATGTGTAAGAAATTATGAAGATTTTCTTAATGTCACACCAGTCCCAGCCCTGCATCTCCCCCGCTCCAAATAGAAAGGCAGAAGCGCTGCCAAATCATTTCTTCGATTAAGAAACTCTTTTTGTATCGCTCCTGCCGCTCTTTCTTCCATCCGTCCATAACAGCGAAAATCAGAACCGATTTCTGCCTGATACGGATCCTTGTATTTTTTTGTCCTTATATGAAAAAATGTTCACTGGCTGCATACCACAATAGCACAAGCTCTGTCACAAGCAGCGCCGGCACACCGAGATAAAATTTCGGTTTCCTTGTCTTATGATGAAACGTATACTTTCCAAG
>JAPFCT010000326.1 GCA_026169575.1 Faecalimonas sp. | reverse complement strand
GTACTCGGTGCGCCGCGCCGGGGGATTACGCTTACGTATACGACAGATACAAGACCGACCGATTCGATCCGCGTAAATGCAAAGCATTCGGATCTTTTTATCTGTGAAGGAATGTACGGAGAGAAAGAGAAGGCATGCAAAGCAGTAGAATATAAGCATATGACATTTTATGAGGCGGCGCATCTTGCAAAAGAGGCTGAAGTAAAGGAAATGTGGCTGACACACTACAGTCCGTCTTTGACACGGCCGGAATTTTTCATGGAAGATGTGCTGAAGATTTTCCCGCAGGCAAAGGCTGGAACGGACAGTATGTCTGTGGAATTGGATTTCCCGGAAGAGGAGTGAGAAGATGAAAGAGAAAGAGATCACAATACTGGCAATAGAAAGTTCTTGTGATGAGACAGCGGCGGCAGTTGTGCGGGGAGGAAGAGAGATCCTCTCCAATGTCATCTCATCGCAGATTGAGTTACATAAATTATATGGAGGAGTTGTCCCGGAGATCGCGTCCAGGAAGCACATTGAGAAGATCAATCAGGTGATCGAAGAAGCGCTGAAAGATGCAGGGGTAACTTTAGATGAGATCGATGCGATCGGAGTGACTTATGGGCCTGGGCTTGTCGGAGCGCTCCTTGTCGGGGTTGCAGAGGCCAAGGCGATCGCATATGCCAAAGGGCTTCCGCTTGTCGGAGTACATCATATTGAAGGGCATATTTCTGCAAATTATATTGAAAATAAAGATTTAGAACCGCCATTTGTGTGTCTTGTCGTATCAGGAGGGCATACACATCTTGTGCGTGTGAAAGATTATGGAACTTATGAAATCATCGGAAGGACAAGAGATGATGCGGCGGGAGAAGCATTTGATAAAGTGGCGCGCGCGATCGGGCTTGGTTACCCGGGAGGACCAAAGATTGACAAGCTGTCCAAAGAGGGGAATCCAGATGCGATCGTATTTCCAAAGGCACATATGAGTGATTCGCCGTATGATTTCAGCTTCAGCGGTGTAAAGTCGGCAGTACTCAATTATATTAATGGATGCCAGATGAAGGGAGAAAGCTACTCCCAGGCAGATATTGCAGCTTCTTTTCAGAAAGCGGTGACAGATGTTCTTGTGGAGAATGCAATGAAAGCTGTCGACGAATTCGGATTGAAGAAATTTGCGATTGCAGGAGGCGTTGCATCAAACAGTACGCTCAGGGCTGCCATGCAGGAGGCGTGCGATAAGAAGGGAGTCAAATTTTATCATCCATCCCCGATTTACTGTACGGATAATGCTGCGATGATCGGAGTTGCAGCCTATTATGAATATCTGGCAGGTACCAGACATGGCTGGGATCTCAATGCTGTGCCAAATCTCAAATTAGGGGAACGGTAGATGTATGCTGTCTGACAGACAATAAGATGCAGGAAAGGTGTGTGGCCGCAGATGGAGCAGGAAAAGAAGAGAAGAGAAACAAAGTGTACGGCGGTCGTTTTGGCGGCCGGCAGTGGCAGACGTATGGGGACGGCAGTGCAGAAGCAGTATCTGGAGCTGGAAGGAAAGCCGGTGCTGTACTATTGTCTGGATGTCTTTCAGAAATCCAGATACATTGATGAGATTATTCTTGTTACGGGAGAAAATGAGATCGCGTATTGCAGGGAGAAGATTGTAGAGCAGTATGGTTTTGATAAAGTTGCACAGATAACGGCAGGTGGAAAAGAACGCTATGAATCTGTCTATCGTGGATTAAAGTATGTAGAAGAAGGAATTGTCTTTATCCATGATGGGGCGAGACCGTTTGTAGATGAGCAAATGCTGGAGCGGGCATACGAATGTGTTTTGGGAGACCAGGCGTGTGTTGTAGGGATGCCTGTTAAGGATACGATCAAAATCGCAGATCAGGAACAGTATGCTGTCAGGACGCCGGACCGGGCATATGTCTGGCAAGTGCAGACCCCTCAGGTTTTTGATGTGGAACTGGTGCGCGGCGCATATGAAAAAATGATGCAGAGCGGATGGGAGAAAGCAACGGATGATGCGATGGTTGTCGAGAAAATGACAGCACATCCGGTCAGACTTGTCTTGGGTTCCTATGAAAATATTAAAATCACAACACCGGAAGATCTCGAGATCGCAAGACTTTTTATAAAGCGGCATGGGGAGGGAAACCTTTTGTAAAGCTGTGTCCGGAAGATTTCGGGATGAGAAAGTCATGCCCGAAATCCCGGCAAGTCCGGGGAAGAAAAGGTTCATATTAGCAAAAAAATTCCGGAAAAATAAAAAAATAAAAAAAGTTTAGAAAAAGTGTTGACAGTTAGAAATATCCGTGATAGAATACATCTTGTCTTCAAGAGATGACAAAAACTTAATAGATGCAGAGGTATCGAAGTGGTCATAACGAGGCGGTCTTGAAAACCGTTTGTCCGAAAGGGCGCGTGGGTTCGAATCCCACCCTCTGCGTTAGGAAAACCACCAATCAATCATCGGTGGTTTTCTTATGCCAAGAGAATGAAAGGCATTTTGGAGAAATACCCAAGTGGCTGAAGGGGCTCCCCTGGAAAGGGAGTAGATCGTTAATAGCGGTGCGAGGGTTCAAATCCCTCTTTCTCCGTTTACCGGACACATCGATGAGGTGGAAAAGGTAAAAAGATTGACAGAGACAACAGCGATGATAAAAATGTTAAAAAACAGTTGACAATTGCTGGGGAAACATGTTAATATAGGCAAGCACTCAACAGTGTGGCAGATGAGAAACAACGAAAAACATCGAAAAATACCGAATCAGAGAAAGCTACGAAAGTACAAAAGAAAAGATTTGAAAAAAGATGAAAAAAGTTGTTGACAAAGAGAAAAAGATGTGATAATCTAATAAAGCTGT
>JAPFCT010000232.1 GCA_026169575.1 Faecalimonas sp. | reverse complement strand
GTATAATATTGAAACGCAGGAAGAACTGGCAGAACGGCTGAACAAAGCCGGATTCCAGGTTACGCAGGCGACTGTGTCAAGAGATATCCGTGATCTGCGTCTGACAAAAGTTGCAGGAGAGAACGGAAAACAGAAATATGTGATCCTCCAGGTCCCGGAGAAGGATATGAAAGAGAAATATATGCGGATCTTAAAGGACGGGTATGTTTCGATGGAGATGGCACAGAATATACTGGTAGTCAAGACTGTATCCGGGATGGCAATGGCGGTTGCTGCCTCGATCGATTCGATGCAGTGGTATGAAGTTGTCGGCTGTATTGCGGGAGATGACACGATCATGTGTGCGATCCGCAGTATGGAGGAGACAAAAATTGTGATGGAAAAAATAAGAAAAATTGTATTGTAACGACAGGAGAAACAGATGTTACAAAATCTACATGTAAAAAATCTGGCGCTGATCGATGAGATCGAGGTAGAGTTTAAAAAAGGATTCAACATTCTGACCGGGGAGACCGGCGCCGGAAAATCAATTATTTTAGGATCCATCGGGCTTGCACTCGGAGGAAAATATTCTGCGGAGATGCTCCGGAAAGGGGCAAGTTACGGACTTGTGGAACTTGTATTTACAGTGGAACATCCGTCCCAGGAAGCACAGCTTCGGGCGCTTGATATCTACCCGGAAGAAGGACAGATCATTTTGAGCCGGAAACTGATGGATGGAAGAAGTATCAGCAAGATCAACGGAGAGACTGTGACAACGCGGATCTTAAAAGATGTGGCGACGATCCTGATCGATATCCACGGGCAGCATGAGCATCAGACGCTGATCCACCGGAAAAACCACCTTGCATTTCTAGATCTGTTTGCGAGGGAGGAGATTGGGGATTTAAAGGAGCAAGTCAGGGAGGCATGGAACAGCTACCGGGAGAACCAGAAAGAACTTGCGCTTGCGATCAAAGATGAGGACAGCAGAAGGCGGGAGGAAGATTTCCTTTCTTTCGAACTGGAAGAGATCACAAAAGCAGAATTAAAGAGCGGGGAAGATGAACTTCTGGAAGAGCAGTACAGACGGATGTTAAACGGAAGAAAGATGGCAGAGCATATGGAAGAAGCCTACGCCTACACAAGTGATCATGGGGGCGCAAATGCTGCGGATTGTATCAGCCGCGCGGTCCGTATTTTTCAGGAGATATCCGGATGCGATCCGATCGCAGAGAGTCTCTATGAGCAGCTGTCGGAGATCGAGAATCTGTTAAATGATTTCAACCATGAGCTTTCTTCTGCGAGAGACTCGGTAGAATTTTCTCCGGAGGAATTTCAGGAGGTGGAGGTCCGGCTAAACGAGATCAATCTCCTGAAATCAAAGTACGGAAATTCTGTGGAAGAGATTGAACAATATGCCCGCCAGGTGGAGGAGAAGCTGGAAAAGCTGCACGATTATGAAAAGTATATTGCTTCCCTGCAGAAAAACTGTGAAGAATCATGCAGAATGATGGAGACTCTTGCAGAAGAATTGTCCGGAATCCGACAAAAACAGGCACAGGTTTTTGTAGAGCGGATCCGAAGTGGCTTAAAGGATCTGAATTTTCTTGATG
>JAPFCT010000003.1 GCA_026169575.1 Faecalimonas sp. | reverse complement strand
GTTGAAGGAATGTGTATATTCCTTTGAGAAAGTAAAAGAACAGTGCCGGAAATTTCTGACAGCGGTGGAAAATCCGGAAGAGACAGATAAAGAGAAAAAAACAGTTTTTGAAGACTTTGAGATACAAGGTACGGATGGAGCAGGATATGTTACGGCCGTGAGGATTGGTCAGGCTGCCTGTACCGGGGAAGAGTTCCGGCAGGCGCTTGATTTGCCTTCAAGCCATTTTTCATTTCAGGAACAAGAAGGAAAGCTGAAAGTTACATCCGGAGGAATCGGCCATGGAGTCGGCATGAGCCAGTATACTGCGGAGCAAATGGCAAAAGAAGGAAAAGGATACGAGGAGATCCTCCAGTATTTCTATGAAGGAATCCAGTTAAAAGATGGCGGGGAAATATTTTTAAAACTGGAATAAGCACATCGCTTTCTGGCAAAAATAAAGTCAGAGGTGATGAAGATGAAGAAAAATGAAGAGCCATTCCAAATGAAGGGGAAAGGCATGGCAGCAGCAATCGCAGTAGGTTTTATCGCAGTCGTCGCGCTGGTAGGGGCTTATACATTCAGCAGCTACAAAAGTGAGATGAAAGAGCAGCTTGCCAGAGCCGAAGAAGAACAGAAGGAAAAAGAGCGCGAAGAGAAAGAAAAAGAACAGTCAGAAGCTGCGAACACGGATAATATCGTACTTCCGGAGCAGGAAGAAGCGGTGCCGGATGGAGGCAGTGAAGAACAGCAGCAGACGGGAGAAGCTATGGAAAGTACTGAGGAGAATCCGGTGCAGACCGATGCGGCAGCAGAGCAGACAGCCGGAACGGGTACAGCAGCTTACTTCACCGAGGAGGACACACTTTTATGGCCGGTCGACGGAAATGTGATCATGAATTACAGTATGGATCAGAGCATTTACTTTGCGACACTTGACCAGTACAAGTATAATCCAGCAGTTGTGATCAGCGGGGAGATCGGCGCCGAAGTAAAGGCCGCGGCGGCGGGAACTGTATCAGCAGTCGACACAAATGCACAGACCGGAACAACCGTAAGCATTGATATGGGAAATGGCTACGCAGCTATCTACGGGCAGCTGAAAGAAGTGCCGGTACAGCCAGGAGAGTATGTGGCAGAAAACAGCGTGATCGGCTATGTGAGTGAGCCGACAAAGTATTACAGTGTGGAAGGGCCAAATTTGTATTTCCAGTTGCTGAAAGATGGACAGCCAGTCAACCCGATGGATCATATCGCGTACGAATAGAAAACAGAAGAAAGAGAAAAGATCCTGAAGAAAAAGTTTTGGACACTGCTTTGGGATCTTTTTTGTTACATGGAAAAATTTTTTAGAGGAAATGGATGTGGGCGCAGTATATGTGAGAGGAAGCATGTAAAAATGACATTGCATTTTACAGAGGAGTGTGTATGATAGAAATGGGAGAAATAATGTAAAACCAGAGAGAAAATTTAAGCAGGAATGGAGAGCAGATCCATGAACTATACATATATTGTCCAGTGCAGTGACGGCACGCTTTATACCGGATGGACCAATGATCTTACCCACCGTATGCAGGCGCATAATCAGGGAAAAGGGGCGAAGTATACGAAGGCGAGGCGACCGGTCACACTGATCTATTATGAAGCATTTGAAACAAAAGAAGAAGCGATGAAAAGGGAATATGCGATAAAGCGGCTGAGCCGCCGGGAAAAAGAAGAACTGATCCGATGAGTGGGTTAGTTCTTCCTTTCGTTAGAGGGAAATTGTATGTGCGAGAAAAGAAACAGGGAGTCTTTAGTTTCTGGCGAAAAAAGAGGAAACATACAAAAGTGTGTCGGAGCTTTTCACAGAATAGACACATAACTGTCACAGAATGAACGAGTTTGTTTTATAGAATAAAACAATCAGAGCGTGTTTTTGGCGGTAGTGGAAACGTATCCGGTGATGGATCCGAAAATATCCGGGAAAGTCGAAGACATGATCCAGAGAAACACATTTTGTCGGGAGGGTAAAAAGTTGATAGAAGTTAAAAATCTGGTAAAACGCTATGGCAGTCATCTGGCAGTAGATCATCTGAACTTTACAGTAGAGAGCGGTCAGATCTATGGATTTCTCGGTCCAAACGGTGCGGGAAAATCTACAACAATGAATATTATGACGGGGTATCTCGGCGCCACGGAAGGAGAAGTGCTTGTCAATGGACATAACATTCTCGAGGAACCTGAGGAGGCAAAGAGAAGCATCGGATATCTTCCGGAAATCCCGCCGCTGTATCTGGATATGACCGTAAAGGAATATCTTGATTTTGCAGCAGAATTAAAAAAGGTAAAGAAAAAAGACAGAAAATCAGAAGTCGAAAAAGTGATTCAGCTTGTAAAGCTTGAAGAGGTAGAAGGACGTCTGATCAAAAATCTGTCAAAAGGATATAAGCAGAGAGTCGGACTTGCGCAGGCAGTTCTCGGATTCCCGGAAGTGATCATTCTGGATGAGCCGACGGTTGGTCTTGACCCGAAACAGATCATTGAGATCAGAGAACTGATCAAGGAACTTTCTAAAAATCATACGATCATCTTAAGTTCCCATATTCTGGCGGAAGTGCAGGCGGTCTGTGATTATGTTATGATTATTGCCCACGGAAAGCTGGTGGCAAGTGATACTCCTGAGAACCTGGAGAGGCTCTTAAATGGGTCAGAAACGATCGAACTGACAGCCAGGGCAAAAGAAGCAAGAGTCCGGGAGATCCTTGAGAATGTCGAAGAGATTGAGAATGCAGAGTATAAAGAACAGCCTGACGGTACGACGGATATTTCAATTAAAACGACAGAGCAGAAAGATATCCGGGAAAAACTGTTCCATCTATTTGCGGAGGAGAATTGTCCGCTGCTTAAGCTGAACTTGTCGAGAATTACGTTGGAAGATGTCTTCTTAAAACTTACGCAGGATGAAACGAGAAATTCCGAGAGAAAAAACTCTGGCTGGAATCCTGAAAAATCGGATACAGAGCTCAAAGAGGAAGCGGATATGGATCTGACAGAAGCATATGAGGAAAGTCTTCAGGAAGATCCGGCAGTCTGCGTAGATGGGGAAGGAGGAGATGCAGATGAAAGCAATTTATAAGAGAGAATTAAAGTCGTATTTTGATTCCATGATCGGGTACATATTTATTGCGTTTCTTGTGGCAATCACTGGAATTTATTTTATGGTGTATAACTTAAATATGGGGTATCCATATTTTTCCTATGCATTAAACTCCATCTTGTTCATTATGCTTGTGGCAGTTCCGGTTCTTACCATGAAATGTTTTGCAGAGGAGAAGAGAAGCAGGACGGATCAGTTACTTTTGACTGCACCGGTGAGCCTGACACAGATCGTACTTGGGAAATATCTTGCCATGGTCACGGTTTTTGCAATTCCGTGTCTGATCTACACGATATTCCCACTGATCATTGAAAGCCAGGGAGAAGCACATATCGGGATTGACTACATGGCGATCCTGGCATTTTTCCTTCTTGGATGTGTCTATATCGCGATTGGAATGTTTCTGTCTGCACTGACAGAGAGCCAGATCATTGCTGCGATCAGTACGTTCGGGGTACTTCTTGTACTGTATTTGTGGGAGGGACTGATCGATTTTCTCCCGACATCAGCGATTGGAGGATTGACAGGTGTATTAGTGATCCTGACTGTTTTAGTGATCGGTATTTATCAGATGACGAAAAACTGGGTGATCGCAGCAGGAGTGGAAGTATTAGGTGCTGTAGCTGCGA
The DNA here is from genome assembly GCA_026169575.1 of Faecalimonas sp. The sequence continues at coordinate 9,347 of JAPFCT010000003.1, read as the reverse complement.
TCGGAACTTATGCTGCAAAGTCCAGTCTGTTTGACAACCTGCTTCCGGAACTATTTGGGAAATTTATTCTGACAGAGCCATTCGCAAGCATTGCGTTTACTTATGTGGTGGATATTAGCGGACTTATACTCTATCTTTCATTGATTTTCCTATGTGTCTTTCTGACTGTGCAGGTCATTCAGAAAAGGCGTTGGAGTTAGGAGGGCAGTATTGTGGAAAAATTGAAAAAACTATTCGGAACTATTCATACAAAGCGGGGAGCATACAGCATTGGACTGACAGCGGTCGCCGTTGCCGTAGTAATCGTTGTAAATCTTGTGGCGGGCAGGCTTCCGGAATCGGTAAAAAATGTTGACATCAGTGACAATAAGATCTATGAGATCACCGACACATCGAAAAAGTTATTAAAGAAGCTGGATAAAAAGGTAGAGATCAAAGTGCTGGCAGAGAAAGCTGCGGCAGATGAAAGGATCAAAACATTTCTGAGTAAATATGCGGCATTGTCAGGGAAGATTTCTGTCGAGTGGATCGATCCGGTACTGCATCCGTCTGCGCTGACAGACTATGATACTACCTCTAACACGATCGTTGTGTCATGTCCGGATACAGAGAAGAAGACAACAATCCCATTTACAGATATCATTGTCTACGATCAGTCCGCATATTATATGACTGGCCAGATGAAAGAGACAGAGTTTGATGCGGAAGGACAGCTGACAAGCGCAGTAAACTATGTGACGAGTGAGGCGACAAAGAAGATTTACCGGACGAGCGGACACGGGGAGAGTACAGTGTCAGCGGGAGTATCAGAGTTGTTTGAGAAAGCAAATTTATCCATGGAAGAACTGAATCTGCTTATGGACAGTAAGATTCCGGAGGACTGTGATCTTCTGTTCATGTATGCACCGACAACCGATATTACAGAGGACGAGAAAGCAGCGCTCTCTGCGTATATGAAAAATGGCGGAAAAATGGTCCTGATCGCAGGTGCAGAGGATAAGGATGCTCCGAATTTAGACGCATTTCTGAAAGAGTATGGACTGCAGATGGCAGACGGCTACATTGCAGATACAGACCGGGCATACCAGGGAAATCCATACTCGTTCTTCCCGGAGATCAGTGCATCCGGAGAACTTGGGGAAGGAATGTCAACCAATATGGTGCTGCTGTTAAATGCACGTGGAATGACTGAGACAGATCCTGCAAGAGATACCATCCGTGTGGAGCCATTTATGACAACCTCCGAGAATGGATTTGCAGTGACTGAGGAAAAGCAGGAGCAGGGCGAATATATTCTCGGTGCGACAGCGACCGAGGAGGAGAGCAGACTGACTGTGATCTCAGCACCAATGATGATTGACAGCCAGCTGACAGATACATTTACTACGGTAGAGAATCTGACCTTATTTATGAATGCAGTGACAGCAAACTTTGACGATGTAGAAAATACGGCAATTGAGCCAAAGAGTCTTGCAGTGACATTTAACACAGTACAATATGCCGGTGGATTCAGCTTGCTGATGATTTTCGGAGTGCCGGTGATCATTTTAATCTTTGGATTTGCAAGATGGATGAAGAGAAGAAAGGCATAGGCAGGAGGTCAGGTATGAAAAAACATAGATCACTATTGATTTTGACCGGAGTCCTGGCAATTCTGATCCTTGTGTATCTGGGGCTTGGCAGCTATAACAAAAAGCAGGAACAGAAAGAAGGAACGAAAGCGCAGGAGAAAATCGTGACGGTGACAGATATTCCGGATATTCGGGAAATCTCTTATCAGTATGAGGGAAATGATTTTGCATTTGCAAAAAATAAAGAAATGTGGACCTATACAAAGGACAAAGCATTCCCGGTTGCACAAAGTTACATCGATGCGATGGCAGCTGCTTTTGGAAATATTACCGCAGTGCGCGAACTGGAAGAGATTGACGAACTCTCGGATTATGGTCTTGAGGAGCCAAAGTATACTGTACATCTGAAAGACGGGGAAGGGACGGAGACAATCCTTTATTTTGGAAACAGCGTGGAAGAAAATTACTATATGACACTGGATGATAAGGAAAAAGTATATACCGTATCCGGCACGATTTTAGATACGATTTCTTATGAATTAAATGATTTCCTGCAGAAGGAGACGTTGCCTGTGATCGGAAGCTCCAATCTGAAAAAGGTAATCATCACAGAAAAGGGAGCCAAGACCATCTATGATTCCGGCGAAGAAAGCCAGAAGGAGACGCTTACCGCGATTGCGGGAGGATTTGGTGCAGCATCATTTGGAACTTGTGTGGAGTATGCAGTGAAGGATGAAAAACTGGCATCTTATGGTCTGGATGAAGCAAATAAGATAAAGCTGGAAGCAATCTATGAAGATGACGATAAGAAGGAGCAGACGCTGACTTTAAATATCGGCAGGACAGATGAGAGCGGCGCATATTACTATGTGCAGTTAGATGGTTCAAAGATGGTATACCAGATGGGAAAAGAAGTCGTAGATAATATGTTGAATAAGGGCGAGTAGGAAGAGTTCGAAAAGAGTGGAAAGAAAAGAATAGAAGGACAGAAAATATAAAATTGGAAAGAAGACTGAAAATTTAAAAGAAAATTTCCGGTCTTCTTTTTTGGGGAAAAATAGTTAGTGGAAATATACAATGTGTTATTTAAAGGTGGAAAGAGGAGATGAAAATTAGTAAAAACGCACAAAAAAAGAAACTCTATTTTATAAAATTCGTTAATTGACGGAAAAATACGAGGAGTATATAATACAAGTATACAATGTAAGTGCTTACAGAAAAAATTATTCTATACTGTTGGAATATTTATTTTTTTAGCAGAAAATGTAAACGCTTACAAAAGAACGAAAAACAGAGAGTAGAAAGGAAGAAAGCGATGAAAAAGAAATGGATAGCAATTTTACTTGCAGCAACAATGGCATTTGGAGCAACAGCATGTTCTTCTGGAACTGAGGAAAAGAAAGACAGTAAGAAAGAGGCGGATAGTGGCGAGATAGAACCATGTACGATTAATTTTAAATATTGGGCGGACAATACGGAATATTCACAGCTGATGCAGGAAATCATTGAAAAATTTAACAAGGAAAACGGAAAAGGGATTGAAGTAGTCGGAGAGGAAGTTCCATGGGACGGAGGAGCCTACTCAGAGAATCTGTTTAACGCATGTATGGGAGGAGGTTCGCCGGACGTAGCAACATGGAAGCTGACATCTACCCCGTTATTTGTAAATAATGATTTACTTACAGACCTGACTCCGTACATTGACAAATGGGAAGACAAAGATGATATTCCGGAGAATATTTATAATATTATGAAAGAAGCAGGGGGATCTGAGGAAGAAATGTATGTGATGCCTTGGAATGTGCAGGTGTTATATGTATATTACAGACCGTCTATTTTTGAAAAAGCAGGAGTGGAAGTACCGAAAACTTACGATGAATTTCTGGAAGCGATCAAAAAATGTACGATGGACACAGACGGGGACGGAGAGACGGATGTTTATGGATTCGGAATGCGAGGAGCAAAAGGTGGTCAGGAACCGTGGGGAAGTTTCATTTACGGGGAAGGCGGAGATTTTGAAGATCTGACAAGCAAGGAATCTGTAAAGGGAATGCAGGATTTTATTGATCTCTATGAGAACGGATATGTTCCGCCGACAGCAGTCAGTGATGGCTTCCAGGAGACCGTTGCAAACTTCCAGTCAGGTCTTACCGCAATGTTTATCCACCATACGGGTTCTTCCGCAGATATGGAGAAGGTGCTTGGAGATGATGTGGCAGCATTTCCATTCCCGGCAGGTAAGGGACAGTGGACATCTATGGGCGATACAGAGACGGTGATTTTTGAAAGCTGTGAGAACAAGGCAGCGGCATTTGAATGGGTATCTTATCTTGCAACAGGGGAAGGACAGAAAATGTGGTGCGAAGGAACTGGTCAGGTACCGGTAAGTCAAACGGTACAGCAGGGAGAGTACTTCCAGAATAACAAATTTATGAAGGCTTCGATTGAAGGAATGGATTACGCAGGAATTATTCCGATCAAAGATACGACAACAGAATGGATTTCAACCGTATGGCCAAGTACGGTAGGGCAGGCGCTTACAGGAGAAATCAGTGCAAAAGAATGTATGGAGATCCTGCAGGAAGAACTTTATAAATAAGAGATGATAAAACAGAAGTAACAGGTATTTTTAAATTAGAGGAGTGGAAAAGAAATGGTAAAGAAAAAGAGTATTTATCCATATCTGTTAGTAGCTCCTGCATTGCTCATTATTTTATGTGTGGTTTTCATCCCGGTCGTGAATGCGATTGGGATGAGCTTCCAAAGTTATGATCTTAGAAGACCGCAGGATATCCAGTTTATCGGTTTGCAGAATTATGTGGAGGCATTTCAGGATAAATTGTTTTGGCGGGCGCTCGGAAAGACAGTGATCTGGGTAGTAGCAGGTGTAGGGTTACAATTTGTATTTGGATTTATTTTAGCACTTTTACTGAATAAGAAATTCAGAGGACGTGGAGTAGTCCGTGCGGTCAGTCTGATTCCGTGGGTAACACCGGGAGTGCTGATCGGTCTGATGTGGAGATGGATGTATGATGGAAATTTTGGAGTGATCAATGATCTTTTAAAAAAGATGCATCTGATCACAGAGAACATTCCGTTCCTTTCTCAGACAGATACTGCTTTTCCGAGTGTGATTCTGACGATAGTCTGGCAGGGAATTCCATTCTTTGCATTGATGATTCTGGCAGGGCTGCAGGGGATTCCGGAAGAGCTATATGAGGCAGCAGATATTGATGGAGCTACGAGATTACAGAAATTGTTTCGGATTACAATTCCTTCTATTAAAAATACGATTTATATTACGGCGCTTCTCAGAATCATCTGGGTTGCAAATTCCGTAGATGTCATTTTCAATATGACAGAAGGAGGACCGGCATATTCCAGTCAGACACTGAGTGTATATATTTTCAACAAAGCAAATGCACTGAATCTAGGGTATGCTTCAGCGATGGCAATTTTGCTGGCACTGGTGCTTTCAGTTGTTGCCATTCCATACTTGATATCAACATTCAGAGAGGAGGATGCATAGGATGAGGAGCAGAGAAACATTTCCCAGACGACTGTTTACATTATATATTCCATTGTTTTTGATTCTGCTTTTTATTTTGTTTCCTTTTTACTGGACGTTTATCACATCCATAAAGCCGGAAGCAGAATTGTATGGTGCAGTCACATACTGGCCGAAAGAGATTATATGGGATTCTTATAAGAATTTATTTACAACAACGGTAAACTTTTTGGATGCAATGAAAAATAGTTTTGTTGTTGCAGCCGCGACAACAATTGTATCACTCACAGCATCAACACTGGCAGCGTATGCTTTTTCAAGATACCGGTTCGTGGGCAGGCGTGCGATGATGGCCTTGTTTTTAAGCAATAACATGTTTCCAACCGTGTTACTTTTAATCCCTTTGTATTCTATTATGAGAAAAATAGGACTTTTGTACACGCCGGGTTCACTGATTTTAGCTTATACAACATTTACAATTCCATTTTCCGTATGGCTTCTGAATGGATTTCTAAATGATCTTCCACTGACTTTGGAGGAGGCGGCGCTAGTAGATGGATGTAACCGGAGAACAGCATTTTCAAAGATCATTCTACCGATTCTCGGTCCGTGTCTTGTGGCAACCGGTGTATATATTTTTATGACTTCATGGAATGAATATACATTTGCAGTGATGTTTACAAATACACAGACAAGAACGATTCCGGTGGCATTGAAAAGCCTGATCGGACAGCTTGGAGTACAGTGGGATCTTCTGACAGCAGGTGGAATTATTACGATCATCCCGGTATGTATTATGTTCTTCTTCGCACAGAAGAGGCTGGTAGAAGGACTGACAGCGGGAGCAGTAAAGGGTTAACGTGGTTGAAAAAATAAAGGAGGAAGAAAGAAATGAACTATGAACAAAAAGCAAAAGAGTTAAGGGCAGAAATTTTGAAAATGTTATTTGCCTGCCAGTCAGGGCACCCGGGAGGATCATTGTCCTGCACAGAGATGTTGATGTCGCTCTATTATGAGGTGATGAATATTGATCCGAAAAATCCTAAAAAGGAAGACAGAGACCGTTTTGTACTGAGTAAAGGACATGCATGTCCGACGCTTTATGCAATTCTTGCGGATCTTGGGTATTTTCCGAAAGAAGATCTGGCAGGATTGAGACAGATTGACAGCCATCTGCAGGGACATCCGGACTGCAATAAGACACCTGGGGTAGATATGAATACAGGATCGCTCGGACAGGGAATTGCACTTGCGATGGGACTTGCGCTTGCAGCAAAACATGCAAATGCAGACTATAAAGTATATACCGTAGTCGGTGACGGAGAATGCCAGGAAGGACTTGTGTGGGAGGCTGCAATGGCGGCGGCACATTACAAACTGGACAATTTTACAGTGATGCTTGATTATAACAAGCTGCAGATTGATGGAAATAATGACGAAGTCATGGGACTTGGAAATATTACAGAGAAGTTCAGGGCATTTGGGTTTGAGTGTTTTGAAGTAGATGGACACAATATAGAAGAGATTACAAAGGCACTGAAGGCTCCGGTTAGCGGCAAGCCAAAATTCATTTGCTGCAATACCATCAAGGGAAAAGGAGTTTCCTTTATGGAGAATCAAGTGGGATGGCATGGAAGACCGATGACAGAAGAAGAATTTCAAATTGCAATGAAAGAATTGGAGGCGTAAAAAATGGGAAAATCACTGAGAGTTGCTTACGGAGAAGCATTAGTAAAACTGGGTGCAAAAAATGAAAAAGTAGTAGCTTTGGATGCGGATCTCGCACACGCAACGATGTCTGCAACATTTGCAGCGGCATATCCGGACCGCTTTTATAACATGGGAATTGCCGAGGCCAATATGATGTGTGCAGCAGCTGGATTTGCTCATACGGGATACATACCGTTTGCAAGTACATTTGCGCTGTTCGGTTCTGGAAGGGCATATGAACAGATCAGAAATTCAATCTGCTATACAAATGCAAATGTAAAATTTGCCTTCTCACATTCGGGATTATCTGTCGGGGAAGACGGCGGAAGTCATCAGTCCATTGAGGACATTGCATTGATGCGGGAGATGCCGAATATGACCGTTTTTGTTCCGTGTGATCCGAAAGAGACAGAGAAGGCAGTTATGGCAGCTGCGGAGATTGATGGACCAGTCTATATCCGTGTGGCAAGACCGGTATGTGAGGATATTACAGAGGAAGATACTCCATTTATTCCGGGCAAGGCAAATATTATGAGAGATGGGAATGATGTCTGCATTATCACGGCAGGACTGATGGTTCCAATCGCTCTGAAAGCAGCAGAAGAACTGGAAAAAGAAGGAATTTCTGCGGCAGTTGTAAATATGCATACGATCAAACCGATTGATGCAGAAATCATTTTAGAGATGAATAAGAAATGCAAAGGAATCGTGACTGCTGAGGAGCATTCGGTAATCGGAGGATTAGGTTCTGCAGTTGCAGAGGTGCTTGCAGGGAATGCCGGTGCAAAATTTGAAAGAGTCGGAATCCAGGATAAATTTGGTAAATCCGGAAAACCGGATCAGCTTTTTGCAGCATACGGTCTGACTGCAGAAAATATTGTAGCAAAATGTAAAGCAACATTGGCATAGAAAACTGTTAAAAAAATCGGAGGAAGAAAAAATGAAAATAGAAAATTATGCATTTGAAGGCGAAGGAATGCAGAGAGTATTTGAAAATGAAAAGTGGACAGTCGGTATTAAGAACTGGAAACCGGCAAATGATATTACCGGGATCGACTGCCTGGAACGACACAACAAAACAGATGAACTGTTCGTTCTTGTGGAAGGCTCCTGCACACTGATCTATGCAAATGAGACAGAGAATGGATTGGAACTTGGGGCAGTAAAAATGGAGCCGGACAAAGTCTATAACATTCCTGCAAGGCTGTGGCATAATACAGTTACCTGTAAAGATACGAAAATGATCCTGATTGAAGATTCCAACACATCTATGGAAAACAGTGATATTCTTTCATTAAATGAGAGTCAGATCGCCAGAGTAAAGGAACTCGTGTAGGCAGGCAGCAGACGGAGGTGTGCGGAAATGAAATTTTTTATTGATACAGCAAAGGTAGAGGACATCAGAAAAGCAAGTGATATGGGAGTCATCTGCGGGGTGACGACAAATCCGTCATTGATCGCTAAGGAAGGCCGGGTATTTGAAGAAGTGATCCGGGAGATCACCGCAATTGTAGACGGTCCGATCAGTGGAGAAGTAAAAGCAACAACGACAGATGCAGAAGGTATGATCGCGGAAGGAAAGAACATTGCGGCGATTCATCCGAACATGGTCGTAAAAATTCCGATGACTGCAGAAGGGCTGAAAGCATGTAAGGCATTGGCGGCGGAAGGTATCAAGGTAAATATGACATTGATCTTCACAGCAAATCAGGCACTTTTGGCAGCAAGGGCGGGAGCGGCGTATGTTTCTCCGTTCTTAGGAAGACTGGATGATATTTCGGTACGGGGAATTGACCTGATCCGGGAAATTTCAGAGATTTTTGCTGTTGCAGAGCTGGATACAGAGATTATTGCAGCAAGTGTACGCAACCCGATTCATGTGACAGACTGTGCGCTTGCAGGTGCTGATATTGCAACTGTACCGTATAAGGTTATTGAGCAGATGATCAAACATCCACTCACAGATCAGGGAATTGAGAAATTTCAGGCAGATTACAGAGCTGTTTTTGGCGAGTAAAATCAGAGGAAGGGGAAAGGATTCATGAAACAATTTATGGATAAAGAGTTTTTGTTATCAACAGAAACTGCACAGAATCTATTTCATAAGTATGCAGAAACAACACCGGTGCTGGATTATCATTGCCATATCGCTCCAAAAGAAATTGCAGAAGATAGAAAATTTGAAAATATCACACAGGTATGGCTGGGTGGAGATCATTATAAATGGCGTCAGATGCGGTCAAATGGTATTGATGAGTACTATATTACGGGAGATGCCACAGACAGAGAAAAGTTTCAGAAATGGGCAGAGACTCTGGAGAAAGCGATTGGCAATCCGCTGTACCACTGGAGTCACTTAGAGCTGCAGAGATATTTTGGATATACTGGAGCGCTAAACGGAGAAACGGCAGAGGAAGTCTGGAATCTGTGCAATAAAAAATTACAGGAAGATTCGATGAGTGTAAGAAATATTATCAGACAATCCAACGTAAAATTAATTTGTACAACCGATGATCCGGTTGATTCATTGGAATGGCATAAGGTTATCGCAGAAGATG
>JAPFCT010000314.1 GCA_026169575.1 Faecalimonas sp. | reverse complement strand
GGGCAGCATGAAGAAGATTCCTATGCGAAAATGCGTAGGATGCGGGGAAATGAAGAGTAAAAAAGAGATGATGCGTGTACTGAAAACTTCAGAAAATGAATTCATCCTGGATGCGACCGGCAAGAAGAACGGCCGTGGAGCATACCTCTGTTTCTCAAAGGAATGCCTCGAGAAGGCAGTGAAAAACAGAGGACTTGAGAGATCTTTCAAACAATCCATTCCGGCAGAGGTATATGAACATTTAAAAGAGGAGATGGATGCGATTGAAACAAAGTAAAGCACTTTCACTGATCAGTCTGGCGACAAAGGCGGGCAAGACAGTGAGCGGGGAATTTACGACAGAGAAAGAGACGAAGTCGGGAAGAGCAGAGCTTGTCATCGTAGCAGAAGACGCCTCCGACAATACAAAGAAGAAGTTTCAGAATATGTGTGATTTCTATGAAGTGCCGATTTATTTTTATAAAGATAAAGACACCTTAGGACATGCAATGGGAAAAGAATTCCGGGCATCGCTTGCCGTGCTGGATGCAGGGTTTGCAAAAGGGATCAGAAAGCATATAGAGGATGAGAGGCAGACAGTTGCATAGAGGAGGTAGAGCGTATGACGAAAATTCGGGTACATGAACTGGCAAAAGAGTTAAATAAGTCAAACAAAGAAATTTTAGATTTTTTACAAGAGAAGAAAGTAGAGGTGAAAAGCCACATGAGTTCCCTTACAGATGAACAGGAAAACATGGTGAAAGATGCTTTTGGAGGAAAGAAGGAAGCATTGTCTGAGGAGACACCGAAGAAGAAAAATATCGTGCAGGTATTCCGTCCGCAGAATACACAGAATGGAAAGCGCCAGGGCGGACAGAGATCGAACAATGGCGGCAACAATCAGAGAGGAAACGGCGCGGGACAAAAGGACCGTCAGAACAATAACAACCGTTCTGGCAATGGCGGAAATGGCCGTGGAGGAAATGGAAACCAGGGATCCAGAAACGGGGAGAACAGAGGAGAACGTTCCAACCGTCCATTTAACAGAGGAGAGCGCTCCGGAGAGAACCGCGGTGACAACAGAGGATACAACAACCGTGGCGAGAACCGTCAGGATGGAAGAGGCGACCGTCAGGGACAGAAAGGCGGATTCTCCGGCCAGGGAAGAAGAGATGACCGTGGCCAGGACAACAGAAGAAATAACGGAAGAAGAGACGACAGAAGGCAGGAGAACGGAAGAGGAAACTCACCGTCTATCCCGGCACCGATCGTTCCGGAACAGAAGCCGCAGCGCCAGAAGGGCAAAGACAACTATAAGAAGAAAGATTACCGTGATGACGACAGAGAAGACAGAGTTCCAAAAGGAAAGAAACAAAAACCGATGTCACAGCCGGTAAAACCACAGCCGAAACCGGTGGAGAAGGAAGAAGAGAAGATCAAAATGATCACAATCCCGGAGACGCTTACGATTCAGGAACTTGCAGATAAGATGAAGATCCAGCCGTCTGTGATCGTTAAGAAATTATTTATGCAGGGCAAGATCGTGACAGTCAACCAGGAAGTAGACTTTGACACCGCAGAAGAAATCGCAATGGAATTTGAATGTCTTGTCGAGAAAGAAGAAGTAGTCGATGTGATCGAGGAACTGTTAAGAGAAGACGAGGAAGATGAGAGCACAATGGTGAAACGTCCTCCGGTCGTATGTGTTATGGGACACGTTGACCACGGAAAGACTTCTCTTCTTGATGCGATCCGTAATACAAACGTGATCGACCGCGAGGCAGGCGGAATCACACAGCATATCGGTGCGTATGTGGCAACGATCAATGGAGAGAACATTACATTCCTTGATACACCGGGACATGAGGCATTTACGGCGATGCGTATGCGTGGAGCAAGCTCTACAGATATCGCGATCCTTGTTGTTGCAGCCGATGACGGTGTGATGCCGCAGACCGTGGAAGCGATCAACCATGCGAAAGCAGCAGGGATCGAGATCATCGTCGCAGTGAATAAGATCGATAAGCCAAGTGCAAATGTAGAAAGAGTAAAACAGGAACTGACAGAGTATGGCCTGATCGCGGAAGACTGGGGCGGAAGCACGATCTTTGTTCCGGTATCTGCGCATACACATGAGGGAATCGACGAGCTGCTTGAGATGATCCTTCTTACAGCGGAAGTGTCTGAGTTAAAGGCAAATCCAGACCGCCGTGCAAGAGGAATCGTCATCGAGGCACAGCTTGACAAAGGAAAAGGCTCTGTGGCAACAGTCCTTGTACAGAAAGGAACACTTCATGTCGGAGATCCGATCGCAGCAGGCTCTGCTTACGGAAAAGTAAGAGCGATGATGGACGACAAGGGAAGACGTGTCAAAGAAGCAGGACCGTCCATGCCGGTAGAGATCCTCGGACTGAATGATGTTCCAAATGCGGGTGAGATCTTTGTGGGATGTGAGTCTGATAAGGAAGCAAGAAGCTTTGCAGAAACATTTATTTCCCAGAACCGTGTGAGAATGCTGGAAGAGACAAAATCAAGAATGTCCTTAGACGATCTGTTCAGCCAGATCCAGGCAGGAAACTTAAAAGAACTTGGAATCATTGTAAAAGCCGATGTGCAGGGATCTGTGGAAGCAGTAAAACAGAGCCTTCTGAAACTGTCCAACGAGGAAGTCGTGATTAAGATCATCCACGGCGGTGTCGGTGCGATCAATGAGTCTGACGTCAACCTTGCATCTGCATCCAATGCGATCATCATCGGATTCAATGTCCGCCCGGATGCGACTGCAAAGGAGATCGCAGAGCGCGAAGGCGTTGACCTGCGTCTGTACCGTGTCATCTACGATGCGATCGAAGATGTGCAGGCAGCGATGAAAGGAATGCTGGACCCGATCTTTGAGGAGAAGGTGCTCGGCCATGCGGAAGTACGCCAGACATTCAAGGCATCTGGTGTCGGAACGATCGCAGGTTCTTATGTGCTTGACGGTACCTTTGAGCGGGGATGCTCTGTCAGAGTATCCAGAGATGGCGTCGTGATCTTTGAAGGTGCGCTTGCATCTCTGAAACGTTTCAAAGACGACGTCAAGGAAGTCAGAGCCGGATATGAATGTGGTCTTGTATTTGAGAAATTTAACGATGTCAAAGAGGAAGACCAGGTAGAGGCATTCAAGATGGTAGAAGTGCCAAGATAGGCGGCAGAACAAAAATGGGAAAACCGGTATTGGTGCAGTTTGCAGAAGGCCGGGAAAGAAATGATATAGAGAAGTCCAGAAGGAAAATCCGTGGAGATCCGGCCGGAAAGGATGCGGAGAGTACAAGATTTTCTTTCAGGACGAAAACGTGGGGAAACTGCATTTTCAGACTGGGAAAGCGAAGAACTGCTGACCGTATGGCCTGGAGATCGCAGTTTCCGGCACATCTGCGCACAGAAACAACAGGAAATGAGAAAGGAGAACAACGATGAGAAAGAACAGCATTAAGAATACAAGAGTCAACATGGAAGTGCAAAGAGAATTAAGCAACATTCTCCGTGACGGGATCAAAGATCCGCGCGTGGCGCCGATGACGTCGGTTGTCGCTGTGGAAGTCGCTCCGGATCTGAAGACATGCAAAGCGTATATGAGCGTGCTTGGAGATGAAAAAGCACAGCAGGATACTGTTTTAGGGCTCCAGAGTGCAGAAGGATTTATCCGGAGAGAGCTGGCACACCGGCTGAACATGAGAAATACGCCGGAAGTGAAATTTGTTCTGGATCAGTCTATTGCATATGGAGTGACCATGTCTAAAAAAATTGATGAAGTGACAAAGGATATCAGATAGCAGAGGAAGAAAGCATATGGAATTACAAACATTATTGCAGGGAGTCCGCCGTGTGGCGCTTGGCGGACATGTCCGTCCGGACGGGGACTGTGTCGGTTCTACACTGGGGTTGTACCAGTATCTTCAAAAAGAGTATCCGGAAATCAGTGCAGATGTCTACCTGGAGCCGGTGCCGGATTCCTTCCGGTTTATCGGTGCGGTAAAAGACATTCGTTCGGAGGTGACAGAGACAGAGCCGTATGACTTGTTCATTCTGCTGGACTGCGGCGATTCAGACCGGCTTGGATTTTCCAAAGTACTCTATGAGCAGGCAAAGCGGACAGCGTGCATTGATCACCATATCAGCAATCAGGCATTTGCAGATGAAAATGAGATCGATCCGGACGCAAGTTCTACTTCGGAACTGGTCTACCGACTGTTAGAGAAGGAGAAGATCACAAAGGAGATTGCAGAGTGTCTGTATCTTGGTATTGTGCATGATACCGGAGTGTTTCAGTATTCCTGCACGGCGCCGGAGACGATGGAAGCTGCGGCGGAGCTGATGCGGAAAGGGATCGACTATTCCGGGATCATCGACCGCACGTTTTACCAGAAATCTTATGTGCAGAATCAGGTGCTTGGGAAAGCGCTGGTGGACAGCAGACTCTTCCTTGACGGAAAGTGCATCGCTTCTTCCCTGACCAGGGAAGAGATGGAGTTTTATGGTGTGGCTCCAAAAGAGCTGGATGGTATTGTCAGCCAGCTTCGCGTGACAAAGGGAGTGGAGACGGCAATCTTCCTATATGAACTGTCTCACCATGAATTTAAAGTCAGCCTGCGTGCGACCGGAGAGGTAGATGTAAGCAAGATCGCGCAGAAATTTGGCGGCGGCGGTCATAAGAAGGCGGCAGGTGCGACAATGCGGGGAAGTTCTGAGGAGGTTCTTTCGGCGCTTTTGGAAGAAATCGGAAAGGCAGAGAACAGATGATACACGGAGTGATCAATGTATATAAAGAAAAAGGATTTACTTCTCACGATGTTGTGGCAAAACTCAGGGGAATCTTAGGGCAGAAGAAGATTGGCCATACAGGGACATTAGATCCGGATGCGACGGGGGTACTCCCGGTGTGCCTCGGAAAGGGGACAAAGCTCTGTGACCTTTTGACGGATAAAGATAAGACTTACCGGGCAGTGATGCTGCTCGGGACCGTGACAGATACGCAGGACAGTTCCGGGACAGTGTTAGAGACAAAGGACACTGGATTTCTCACGGAGGAAGCAGTGACAGCGTGCATTCAAAGTTTTGCAGGTGCGTATGAGCAGATTCCGCCGATGTACTCTGCACTGAAAGTCGGAGGTAAGAAGCTTTATGAGCTGGCAAGGGAAGGTAAGACGGTTGAGCGTAAGGCAAGAACGGTTACGATCCATCAGATCGAGATCCAGAAGATCGATCTGCCGCGGGTAACGATGGAAGTATCCTGCTCAAAAGGGACTTATATCCGGACTTTGTGTCACGATATCGGAGAAAAACTTGGATGTGGGGCATGTATGGAATCACTGCTCCGGACAAAGGTGAGCCGCTTTGCTCTGGAGGACAGTCTGACTTTGGAAGAGATTGCAAAGAAAAAGCAGGAGGGAACGCTGGAGGAAGCGATCATCCCGATCGATGCGATGTTTTCGGACTGCAGGAGCGTAGAGGTAAAGGAAGCGGGAAGCACTTATCTGTATAATGGCAATCCCTTTGCACTCTCTTTTGTAAAGAAAAAGGAGCCGTATCAACCAGGGGAACGTGTGCGGGTGTACGATGCACATGGAACATTTATCGGAATCTACAATTACCGGCAGGAGCAGAAGATGTTCCGTCTGGAGAAGATGTTTTACGAAAAGTAGAGCGTAGGGAATACGGATAGAGATAAAGAGGGAATAACATGCAGTATATAAGAAAACTAGAATGCTATCAGGAGCAGAAACAGACTGCGGTGACGCTGGGGAAATTTGATGGTCTGCACAGAGGGCATCAAAAGCTGGTCGACCGGGTGAAAGCACATGCATCGGAGGCGGTGGCAAGCGTCGTATTTGCATTTGATATGACGCCGCTTTACGAGCGCCTGGGAAGAGAGAAGAAGAGTCTGATGACCGGAAGGGAACGGTATGAGCATCTGGAAGGGCAGACAGATTACCTGATCGATTGTCCGTTCACCGAGGAAATCTCCAGTATGGAGGCAGAGACGTTTATCAAAGAGGTGCTTGTGAAAAAACTGCATGCGGCATATATTGCAGTCGGAACAGACTTTCACTTCGGACATGAGAAGCGCGGAGATATCCATATGCTGAGGCAATATGCGGATCTCTATGGCTATGAGCTGGAAGTGGTGGAAAAAGAACTGTATCAGGGCAGGGAGATCAGCAGTACCTATATCAAAGAAGAAGTGCGCGCAGGCCGGATGGAGACAGCAGAGTGTCTGCTTGGGTACGCATATGCGATTAGCGGCGTTGTGGAACATGGGAGAAAGCTTGGGAGAAAACTTGGGATCCCGACGATGAATATCACACCAGAGCCGGGGAAGCTGGCGCCGCCAAATGGTGTTTATGCGTGCCGTGTGCGCATCGGAGAGGACTGGTACAGTGGGATCGGAAATCTTGGCAACAAGCCGACGGTAGATGCAGACGGAAAACTGATCCTCGAAGTCCATGTGTTTTCCTTTGACGGGGAGACATACGGGGAGGAGATCAAAGTAGAACTGCTTTCCTTTGTAAGGCCGGAACGCAGGTTTGTATCGGTGGAAGAACTGAAAAGCCAGATGGAGGCCGATATCGCCACGATCAGGAACAGATAAGATCCACTGGCAAAAGCGTGATTGTGCATAGTGACGAAAAGAGATAAAAGAAAAGAAAATTCAAAATAAATCTTGAAAAACAAAGGTAATTATGCTAATCTAATCAAGGATTTACGAGCCGATATCCGGTAACCGGAAGACTCCGACCGTTACTTAATATCCGGCGCTGAAATTAAATTAAGAAAGAATAAGGAGGATCATCACATGATCGCAAAAGAAAAGAAACAGGCTATTATTGCAGAATATGGAAGAACAGAAGGAGATACAGGTTCACCGGAAGTTCAGATCGCAATCTTAACAGCAAGAATCAATGAATTAACAGATCACTTTAAAGCAAATCCAAAGGATCATCATTCAAGAAGAGGTCTTCTTAAAATGGTAGGTCAGAGAAGAGGCTTACTTGCTTACTTAAAGAAAACTGATATTGAAAGATACCGTTCTTTAATTGAACGTTTAGGACTTAGAAAATAATCAAAGTGATTTCAGCAGGGGATGGTTATTCGTGCCATCCCTTGTTTTCAGTTAAAATTGCCGGACCGGAGATGTCTGGCGGGATATTTTATAGAAAAGACGGCAGGAATGTATGAGCCGAGACCACTGAAAAGGATATTTAGAGCACATTTCAAAAGAGGAGCATCAGAAAGTCTGACTGCCCACAGAAAGGAAGTGTCTTTTTCAGTAGTTTCGGTACAGACTGCCGGCAGAGAAAAGGAGAGCAGTATGTTTAAGAAATTTGAAATGGAATTAGCCGGAAGAACTCTGCGCGTCGATGTAGGCAGAGTGGCAGCGCAGGCAAATGGAGCAGCTTTGATGCACTATGGTGAGACAGTCGTATTATCGACAGCGACCGCATCTGAGAAACCGAGAGAAGGGATTGATTTCTTCCCGCTTTCTGTAGAATATGAAGAGAAGTTATATGCGGTAGGAAAGATCCCGGGAGGATTCAATAAGAGAGAAGGAAAGGCATCTGAAAATGCAATCCTGACATCCCGCGTGATCGACAGACCGATGAGACCTCTGTTCCCAAAAGATTACAGAAACGATGTGACATTAAATAACCTTGTGCTGTCCGTTGACCCGGACTGCAGCCCGGAACTGACCGCAATGTTAGGTTCTGCGATCGCAACAGCGATCTCGGATATTCCGTTTGACGGACCGACATCCACAACACAGGTGGGACTGATCGACGGTGAGTTTGTATTCAATCCGAACGCAGCACAGAGAGCAGTTTCGGATCTGCAGCTTACAGTGGCATCTACAAGAGATAAAGTGATCATGATCGAGGCCGGTGCAAATGAAGTGCCGGAGGCGAAGATGATCGAGGCAATCTTCGCAGCGCATGAAGTGAACCAGGAAGTGATCAAATTCATTGACACGATCGTTGCAGAGTGCGGAAAAGAAAAGCATACTTATACAAGCTGTGCAGTGCCGGAAGAATTGTTTGAAGCGATCAAAGAGATCGTGACACCGGAAGAGATGGAAGAAGCGGTATTTACAGACGAAAAACAAGTCAGAGAAGAAAATATCCGCGTGATCCGCGAGAAATTAGAAGAAGCATTTGCAGAGAACGAAGAATGGCTGGAACTGTTAGGGGAAGCATTATACCAGTACCAGAAGAAGACGGTCCGCAAAATGATCTTAAAAGATCATAAGCGTCCGGACGGAAGAGCGATCGACCAGATCAGACCGCTTGCAGCAGAGACAGATCTGATCCCGAGAGTACATGGTTCTGCAATGTTCACAAGAGGACAGACGCAGATCTGTACGATCACAACACTTGCGCCGCTTTCTGAGGCTCAGAGGATTGACGGACTTGACGAGGCGGAGACTTCCAAGAGATACATGCACCACTATAACTTCCCGTCATACTCTGTCGGAGAGACAAAGCCGTCAAGAGGACCGGGACGCCGTGAGATCGGGCATGGTGCACTTGCAGAGAGAGCGC
>JAPFCT010000324.1 GCA_026169575.1 Faecalimonas sp. | reverse complement strand
TTTGGGACGTGTCCTTGGACCAAAAGGTTTAATGCCAAACCCGAAGGCTGGTACAGTTACAATGGACGTTACAAAAGCGATCGCAGATATCAAAGCCGGTAAAATCGAGTACAGATTAGATAAAACAAACATTATCCATGTGCCATTAGGAAAAGCTTCTTTCACAGAAGAACAGTTAGCGGACAACTTCCAGACGCTTATTGATGCAATCAACAAAGCAAAACCAGCAGCAGTTAAGGGACAGTACTTAAAGAGTGTGACTCTTACTTCTACAATGGGACCTGGTGTAAAAGTAAACCCAGCAAAATTAGTTTAATTTGTTATTGACATCAAATATATAAAGATGCTATAATAGTAGAGCAATAACTGCCGAAGACAGTAGGTGCCGTAAGGCATAAGGAGAAAACGCCTACCGAGGAGATGTAAATTCTAAATATGAATTTTCTAGCCTCTCTGTCTTTTGACAGAGAGGTTTTTATATCGGCGGTATAAATCTATAAGGAGGTATACCATTCATGGCAAAAGTTGAGTTAAAACAACCGATCGTACAGGCTATCGCGGAAGACATCCAGGGTGCTCAGTCAGCAGTTTTAGTTGATTATCGTGGATTAACAGTAGCAGAAGATACTGAGTTACGTAAACAGTTAAGAGAAGCTGGTGTAATCTACAAAGTCTGCAAGAACACAATGATGAGAAGAGCATTCGAGGGAACAGAGTTCGCTGGACTTGATTCTTACTTAGAAGGACCAAGCGCGATCGCAATTTCCAAAGACGATGCAACAGCTCCGGCAAGAATCCTTTGCAAATTTGCAAAAGATGCAAAAGCATTAGAATTAAAAGCTGGTGTTGTAGAAGGAACTGTTTATGACAGCGCAGCTTTAAGCGAGTTAGCGAAGATTCCTTCAAGAGACGAATTACTTTCCAAATTCCTTGGAAGCATTCAGTCACCAATTACAAACTTTGCTCGTGTTATTAAACAAATCGCTGAAAAAGACGGCGAAGTTGTAGAAGCGGCAGCAGAGGAAGCAGCTGAAGTAACAGCTGAATAATCTATAAAAATCAAAAAACGAAAATAAAGCAAATTTTATGGAGGTAAGTAAAATGGCAAAATTAACAACAGCTGAAATGATCGAAGCGATCAAAGAATTATCAGTATTAGAATTAAACGAATTAGTAAAAGCATGTGAAGAAGAATTTGGTG